>NZ_JAGKRH010000029.1:0-89069 GCF_017939245.1 Aeromonas sp. PrichA-15
GAGTTGGACAAACAGGCAGAGCAGTTCAAGTTACCCGCCCGCCGAGAACGAAGTTACCCAAGGTGCATCAAAGCCAAACCACAGAAGTATGCGACGAGAAAACCTAGTAAAAACAATGCCAGTCAGGCTTAACTGACTGGCATTAGAGGCCATGGCCTCCCGTTTTGTTTGGGGTCGTCGTTATTGCTGTACTTCCGAGACGCCCTGTACCTTGACCTCTACCCGGCGATCCGGGGCCAGGCAGACGATCAGCTCGCGCTTGGATTTGCTGGTGCAGCTGTCGCCGGTGACGGGAGACTGCTTGCCACGCCCTTCCACATTGACCTTGCCGGCCGGCAGGCCCTTGCCAATCAGGTAATCGGCCACGGTCCGGGCACGCTGCTCGGACAACTTCTGGTTGTAGGCCTCGGAGCCGATGCGGTCGGTATAGCCGATGACGGTGGCCGACCCGTCTTTGGGCCTGGCCTCTTCAATCTGGCTGTAGAGGGTATCCAGCGCCTGCCCGGCCTGGGGCTTGAGGGTGGCCTTGTTGAAGTCAAACAGCACGTCCGAGCTCAAGGTGAACTGCTTGTCGACCATCACGGGCTCGGGCGCGGGGGCGGGAGCAGCGACCGGCAGAGCCGGTGCAACCTGACCGAAGCGATAGACGGCGGCCAGGGAGAGCAGGCCGTTGTCCATGCGTAGGCCGGTATCGTCACGGCTGCCATACGGGGTGCTGTACTGGTATTCGAGGCGGGCTGCCCAATTCAGGCTCAGGGCATACTCCGCACCGAGCGCGCCGACGAAGGTGAAGCGGCTGTCGTTTTCCAGCTGATCGCTGTCGGTCCAGCCATAGCCGCCCCCGACACGGCCGTAAAGGTCCAGATTGTCCGCAACCGGGAACCCCAGTTTCAGCGTGAGCTGGGCCAGCTGGGCTTGCACGGAGTCATTGAAGGCCGCGCCATTGCGGGTGCCGCTGTACTTGAGCTTGCCAAGGTAGTCATAACCCAGTTCGACACCCAGATTCTGGTTGATCTGGTAACCGGCGAAGGCACCGGCGCCGACTTCATCGTCGTCTTTGTCGGTGATGGCGATGGAATTGCTCTCATCGACACCGTAGAAGTTGGACCAACCCAGTTTGGCACCGCCATACCAGGTGTTGTCTTGTCCGGCTGCCTGGGCGTTGGCCGCAAGCAAGCCTGAAACCAGCAAGGTAATCAGTGTTTTGTTCATAGATGCCTCTGCAATCTTGTGTGTGGGGAGCGCGAATTCATGTCGCCTCGCCTCGTGGGTTGGGCCTGTGTTCGACCACAACACGTTTAAACGTAGCTCGCTTTTCTCGATCTACAAGCAACTGATATAAAACATATTGTGATATCCATCTGCATCATAGTGGAGACAGAAGACCGCCGGGGAACCGTGACTCGAATCTGTGATGGGTGTCATATGGATTGCTTGCCCTTGTCGGCAAGAGGGCCGGCTAGGCGCCGGCCCTGGCAGGATGGCCTCCGTTATCGAGGGAGGAATTCGTACTCCTGTTCGATGAAGGCGGCAGCCCGCTCGCTCAGGGCGGCGTGTACCACTGTGGTGGGGTGGACCTGGTCCCAGAACATCTTGCCTTCACAGTTCAGCTCGCCCGCACTGCGGCGCGCCATGGGCGTTGCGACGGCCTGAGCCAGCAGAGGGTTGCCGGCGATGGCAAGGCGCTCCTCGGGATTGAAGGGGGCCAGTCGACTGTCGGTGGCGGCGCTGCGGGAGGCGAACGGCTTCCACACATAGCCGCCGCCATAGCAGGCGTGTTCGGTGTCGCTCAGGCCGAAGTTCTGTGGCTCGCGCAGCATCTCGGCGAACTGCTTGTCGATCTCGAACAATTTCACCATGCCGGTGGGAGCCAACTGGCGTGCCAGATTCAGCAGCAGCTGGTTGTGGTAGGCGGAGACATGGCTGGCTGCCTCGACCACTTTCTGGCTGCGGGCCGAGGGGTTCTGGCCCAGATCCGGCAGGTTGAACAGCAAGATCTGCTTGGCACCGTTCAATACCATGCGGTTGGCCGCATCGCTGATGGCGTCGCGCACCCGCTTGGCATCCTGCTCGGTGTTCCAGCCATAGGCCAGGTAGTCGTTGGCACCGACCCAGAGGATCACCAGATCGTCGGGCTTGAAGCCATCCTTTTGCAGGAACTGGGTCACCTCGTAGTCCAGGTTGTTGATGACCTGATACTTGGGGTTCCAGGAGATCTTGTTGTAGGCCACGGCAGTGGCGCCCCCTTCCGCCTCGTTGGCGATGGCGAGGCCCGGGAAGTGCTGGGTGAGCTGCTCCAGCCAGACCGGGCCGTTGGAGAAGCGGCCCTGATGGTAAGGCGGGCTGGAGGGGAGGTAACCGCGCATCTTGTCGTACATCTTGCCGGTATCGGAGAGGCTGTCGCCGAACATCACGATGCGGGAGAAGGGGGGACGTGTCTTGGCGGCATGGGCCGTGAGGGCGAAGAGACCCAATAAACACAAAAGCCATTTGTTCATGTAGCTGTTCTCATGGATGGGGCAGGGCGGGCCTGCGGGCTGTTCCTCGATGGCGGCGGGCTGGGAACCCGCATGGCCAGGTGAAAAGGTATCCACTCGAATACATTTTTGCAGCATGCCGTGGCCATTTAATCGCTTGCGATCACATCACTCCTCCCTGAATGGGGAGGCTTCACGTTTGTTTCACGCGCCCCCGGGCAAGATGCCCTCATACAGCAAAGACAGGAGCATGAAATGAACAACGCAAAAGCAATCGCCCTGGTGGCCCTGATGTCCGTCTCTTCTTTCGCCATGGCGGCCTACACCGGCCCCAAGGAGCAGAACAAGGTATCGGTCGCCCAGTTGAAAGACGTGGCCGATGATCAGTGGGTGACCCTGGAAGGCAAGCTGGTCAAACACCTGGGTGGCGAAAACTACCTGTTCCGTGACGACAGCGGCGAGGTGGAAGTGGAGGTGGACGGTGACGTGTGGCGCGGTACCGAGGTAGGCCCTGACGATCTGATCCGCGTGCGCGGCGAGGTGGACCACAGCTGGAACAAGACCGAAGTCGAGGTGGAACACCTGGAGAAGGTGGGGGCTGCGCCCCTGAGCAAGGGTGGCTTCATCGCCAAGTAAGCTTTCTGGCCACAGTAAATGAGAAGGGCGCTCCAGGAGCGCCCTTCTTGCATGCCATCAGCCAGCCCGGCTTGCGACGGTTCGCTTGAACCCCTTCTCGGCCTGATTGACCTTGTAGAGATAGCGGCGAGCCTCTGCCTTGGGATGTTGTTCGGTCAGTACCTGATAGACGGCCTCGGGGGAGAGGCGGTTGATCATGCCGGGGGCCGCCTTGCGATCGTTGGAGAAGGTGTTGAGCACCCCTCCGGCACCACCGTTGTAGGCGGAGATCACCGCATAGCGGCGGGACTGGGGATCCTGGATATCCGCCAGATAGACGGTCTGCAGCAGGTGCAGGTAGGCGGTCCCCACATCGATGTTGTAGGCCGGATTGAACAGATCTTCCCTGGTCGGCTGGCCATCCTTGCCCTTGACCCTTACATAGACATCCCGCCCAGCGGTAGCCGGGATCACCTGCATCAGGCCATAGGCGTTGGCGTGGCTGACCGCATAGGGGTTGAAGCTGCTCTCGGTCTTGATCACCGCGTAGATGAGACTCTCGGCGACCCCGTACTTGCGGGAGGCATCGCGGATGATGCTGGCGTATTTGTAGCCGCGCCTGTCTTCGTGGTTGGCCACCATGGGAATGTCGATGAAGAAGATGTTGCGGATCCCGAGGGTGCGCTTCTTCATCGCGTTGGCGATCAGATAGTCGGCATAACGCTCTGCACGCCAGCTGGAGCGGATCGCTTGCCCCTGGTTGTCCAGCACCTGGCCATAGAGGAAGGGCTCGCCACCTGGCATGATCTCACGGTCCGAATAGAGGTCGACCTCTGCCGGATCGTCCGGGGTCAGCAGGGTTTCGATGATGGCGCGACGCAGGTGGGCACGGGGATCCAGACCCGAGACGGTCTCCACCATGATGTGACCGCTGGAGAAATCGATGTGGGCGCGGCTCTTGTACTGATCCGTGTATTTGACGTAGTCAAACTTGCCCGCGAACAGCGCCTCGCGCCCCCATATCTCGTTCACGTTATGGGAGAGCGCACTGATCATGTGTTCAAAACCGCGCACGTCCTTGCCGTTGACCAGATCATCATCGCCACCCCCGCTGGTCTGGGGTGTGGATGAACAGGCAGAGAGAAACAGCAGGGCGCACAGCAGCCCAAAAAAACGACCCATAAGATCCTCAAACCGGGCGGTGGGGCCGCCCGTCACTGACTGGCCTGAGCCAGGATTGGTGTCACCCTGCGGCATATTGACGACTCAGGGGGACGCTGGCCCTTTGACTCGATTCCCGCTCACTGGCTGGGAGGGGTGTAGCCGTCGATCTGGACTTCACCCGCGTCGAACAGATAGCTGACCATCTCTTTTTCCAGCAACTGGCGGTGCTCGAGATTCATCATGTTCAGCTTCTTCTCGTTGATCAGCATGACCTGCTTCTTCTGCCACTCGGTCCAGGCTTCCTTGCTGATGTTGTCGAAGATCCGCTTGCCGAGTTCACCGGGGTAGAGTTGGAAATCGAGACCCGGCGCTTCTTTCTTCAGGCGCAGGCAAAATACGGTACGGCTCATGTTGACCTCTGTGGTTGCAAGTCTGGTTGTAAGTCCGGGTAGGCGAGCAGACGGGCCGTGGCCGCCGCCAATCCCACCTCGGCAGGATGGCGTAAGTTATACCAGAGTCGGGTATCCGCTTCCATGAGCAGGGGGGCGGGCGGAACAGCCATTTCGATCAGCAAAGGGCGGATATCGAGGTGGAAGTGGCTGAAAGTGTGACGAAATCCAGCGAGCTCCTGATAGGCGGCATCCTCCAGCCCCAACTCCCGCAGTCGTCCGGTCACCTCGGTGAGGGATTCCACCTGCGGGAAGCAGTAAAGCCCGCCCCAGATCCCTTGCGGCGGACGCTTCTCCAGCAGCAGCTGATCGCCGTGGCGGATGATCAGCATAATGCCGTTGCGTGCCGGAATGCTCTTCTTCGGCTTGCTGTGAGGGTAGGCGGTGGGGTTGCCCTGCGACAGCCCCTGGCAATCGGCCTGCACCGGGCAGCGCTCGCAGGCGGGCTTGCTGCGGGTGCAGACGGTGGCCCCCATGTCCATCATGGCCTGATTGTACTGGGCCACCCCGACGCGCGGGGTGAGGCGGGTCGCCAGCTCCCAGAGATCGTGCTCGACCTGCTTCTGGCCCGGCCAGCCCGCCAGCGCCAGCCAGCGGGTGAGTACCCGCTTCACATTGCCATCCAGGATGGCGTGGGGCTGGCCCAGAGAGAGGGAGAGCACGGCCCCGGCGGTGGAGCGACCGATGCCGGGCAGGGCCATCACCTCTTCCAGTTGTTCCGGAAAGAGGCCGCCGTGCAGATCGCGGATCTGCTGGGCAGCCTTGTGCAGGTTGCGCGCGCGCGCGTAGTAGCCAAGCCCGGTCCAGTGATGCAGCACCTCGTCGATGGGGGCGTTGGCCAGGGCCAGCACGTCGGGGAAGCGGGCCATGAACCGCTCGTAATAGGGGATGACAGTGGCAACCTGGGTCTGTTGCAGCATGATCTCGGAGACCCAGACCCGGTAGGGGGTCTTGTCCTGCTGCCAGGGCAGGGTCTTGCGGCCGTGGATCTGGTACCAGTCCAGAATGCGGGTGGCGAAGGTGGTGTTGTCTGAGTGGCTCACAGTGTGCTCATGTTCTGATGATAAGTCCGCCCGCCATCAGGAGGGCGATCCCCGACCCGGCGCATGGCAATGGTCGAGTGTAGGTTATTGATGAAAAAGGGGAGCTCTCGGGCTCCCTCAGAATGGGCGCTGACCCTCCCGGGGGAGGGCCACCGGATGCCGGCAGATCAGCCGCGCCAGTCTTGCAGCGCCTTGAGGCTGGCATACTGGCCGTCGACCTGCAGGACGATGTAGTCCTGGGCGATGGCTGCCAGGATGACACCGGGGGCGATCTCATTCCCCTCGCGCCACTCCCGTCCATTGAGCACGACGGCCCGCTTGGCCGGGTCGGAGGAGTAGTTGTGGGCACCATAGGTCAGGGACGGTACCTGCTGTTTCAGGGCCGGGGCCAGGGCGCCGAGGGGGATGGCACTGGTCTGGACCTGAGCCTGGGGCGCACTCTCTTCCACCAGCGGCGTGTTGTTGAGGGCGGCCATCAGCCGTTCTGCCAGACTCTGTCCCCCCTGGTTTGCGGTAGTCGCAGCCGGGGTTGCGGCAGGTCTTGGAGCGACCACGGGCTCCGGCAGGGGGGGCGGCAGCGGCCGGGTGATCATGGGCCTGGGTTCGACCCGCACGAAGGGGGGAGTCACCACTTCCTTCACTTCGACCTGCTGTTCCACGGGTTTGAGGTGATAGAGGTGCCAGCCATAGTTGGCGGCGGCGCCCATCACCAGGGCCAGGGGCACCAGGGCCCACCAGATCCAGCGGCGGTTGGGCTCCTCTTCCTGGCTCACGGGCAGACCCATGAGCGGCATATGGGGGGTGAACTGGGGCTGGTCGGCCCGGCGCAGGGCCTTGAGCAGGGTGGACATCAGGAGGCCTCCTCGACCATGGGATCCGTCTCATCATCCGCCACGCTGTCGAGATCGACCGGCGTGCTGGCTCGCAGGGATTCATCCTCCAGCCTGGGCATGGGTTCGCCGGAGGCCACATTCAGCCGCAGCAGGGTGTTGCTGCCGGCGATGCCGTCCGGGGTCAGTCCCTGCTCGCGCTGGAACTGTTGCAGCTTGTTCTTGAGGGTGGCATCAAAGCGGCTCACCTTGCGATCGGGTTGCTGCATGGCGCGGCTAAGGGCGTTGTCCAGCCACTGCACCTGGGCAGCCCCGGCATTGCTCGCTATCAGGGGCACGTTGCCCCTGGGCATGCGCCAGAGCAGGGTGTAGCTGCCGCCCCAGGCGTCGGAGAGCCACTGCCTGTCCACCTGCCAGCTCTGGTTGCCGATGAGCAGGGAAGCCTTGTCCGCCCCCAGGCTGACCAGGGTGGCGTAATAGAGGCCGCCGGTCTCGTCGGTGAGACTGATGAGGGCCGGGTATTGCAGCGCCTGCAATTGCGCCAGGGAGGCTTCTCCCTCCTGGCAGCGCAGGCCCGCACGGGGGGCATTGTCGCAGGTTGCCTCCTCCAGCTCGGCCTGGTAGCCCCATACCTTGTAGAGATTCTGCATGGCGACGTCCGGCTCCAGCGCCTGATTGATGGCGCGGGTCAGCTGGGCCTGCTGCTCCGGCGTGTCATCCACCTTGACCGGTACCTCGACCTTGACCAGGGGGCGGGCTGGGAAGAATCCAAAGAATTGCCAGCCCCACCAGCCGGTGGCGACCAGCAGGGCGCCCACCAGGGCGACCGTGAGGCCGGATTGCCAGCTTCCCTCGTCGCGAATGCCGCTCACCTCATACGCGGACTGGCTGATGTCCCCGTGCACTATCTTGTGGCTGCCACGGGCGAAGGCGGCGATGAGGGCGCGGTCGCAGATGAGGTTGATGAGACGGGGAATGCCCCCGGAGAGGCGATGCAGGGTCTGGATGGCCCTGGGGGTGAAGATGGGCTGGACGCAGCCTGCCACCTGCAACCGGAAGCGGACATAGGCATCCACATCCTGGCGCGACAGCGGCAGCAGGTGATAGCGGGCGGTGATCCGCTGCGCCAGCTGGCGCAACAGGGGCTGGCGCAGCATCTGTTGCAGCTCGGGCTGGCCGATGAGCACCACCTGCAGCAGTTTCTTCTCGTCTGTCTCCAGATTGGTGAGCAGTCGTAACTGCTCCAGCACGCCGGGCAGCAGGTGCTGGGCTTCATCCACCAGCACCACGCTGCGCTTGCCTGCCGCCAGATTCGCCAGCAGATGATCCCGGATAAGGTCGAACAATTGCTTGAGGCTGGCCTCTTCGCCGTAGGGCAACTGGAATTCGTCGCAGATGGCGGCCAGCAGATCCCGCTCGGTCAGAGAGGGATTGAGGATGTAAGCGATCTCGGTGTCGGCGGGCAATTGCTGCAGCAGACAGCGGGAGACGGTGGTCTTTCCCGTACCCACTTCCCCGGTCAGCAGCACGAAGCCGCCACCGTCCTGCAACCCGTAGTTGAGGTGGGCGAGGGCCTCCCCGTGACGCTCGCTCATATAGAGGTATTTGGGGTTGGGCGAGATGGAGAACGGGGGCTCCGACAGACCGAAGAACTGTGTGTACATAAGGATCCATTCCATTGTTATGGGCGGCAGGTTAAAGCCTCCCAAAAGGGATGTCAAAGACCCGGATACCATAAGGGGAGCTGGCTCGAACCACGGGCTGACTCACCCAGGACGATGGCGGGAAGTGGCCGCCCGGCCGAGTGATGGCGAGCCCGGTGCAGCGGGGGCACATCGTCTCTCTTGGCCAAAAGCGGTATCATCGGGGCAAGTTTATCGAGGGAGAGTGCGCGTGCAGATTTATCTGGTCGGAGGGGCGGTGCGGGATCGCCTGTTGGGATTGCCCCAGGGGGATCGGGATCACCTGGTGGTTGGCGCCACGGTGGAGCAGATGCTGGGTCTCGGATTCACCCAGGTGGGCCGAGACTTTCCGGTCTTTCTTCACCCCAAAACCCAGCAGGAGTACGCCCTGGCGCGCACCGAGCGCAAGCAGGGGCAGGGTTACACCGGCTTCGTCTGCCATGCCGCCCCCGAGGTGACGCTGGAGCAGGATCTGCTGCGCCGGGATCTCACCATCAACGCCATCGCCGAAGATGAGGACGGGCAACTGCACGATCCCTACGGCGGCGTGCAGGATCTGGAGGCGCGGTTGCTGCGCCATGTCTCGCCGGCCTTTGCCGAGGATCCCCTGCGCATCCTGCGGGTGGCGCGCTTCGCCGCCCGTTTCCATGCCCAGGGGTTCGTGGTGGCCCCCGAGACGCTGGGGCTGATGCGCGAGATGACGGAGGCTGGAGAGCTGGCCCACCTGACCCCGGAGCGGGTCTGGAAGGAGCTGGAAAAAGTGCTGCTGGGGCCGACACCCCAGATCTTCTTCGAGGTGCTGCGCGAATGCGGCGCACTCAAGGCGCTCTTCCCCGAGCTCGATGCCCTGTTCGGTGTGCCTGCACCTGCCAGATGGCACCCGGAGATCGACACCGGCATCCATACCATGATGGTGCTGGCGCAGGCATGTCGTCTCTCCCCCGAATTGACCGTGCGCTTCGCGTCCCTCTGCCACGACTTTGGCAAGGGGCTGACTCCGCCCGCCTTCTGGCCGAGCCATCACGGCCATGGTCAGAAGGGGTTGCCGCTCATTCGGGATTTTTGCGAGCGCTTCCGGGTGCCGAACGAGTGTCGCGATCTGGCGCTGCTGGTGAGCGACCTGCACACCCATATCCACATTGCCTTCGAGCTCAAGCCCGCGACCCTGCTCAAGGTATTCGACAAGGCCGATGCCTGGCGCAGACCGGAGCGCTTTGCCCAGCTGCTCGATGCCTGTCGCGCCGACTTCCACGGTCGTACCGGCTTCGAAGAGAAGGTCTACAGTCAGCCGGACTATGTCGCTCAGGCCCTGGAGGCGGCGCAGGCTGTGCCGGTCAAGGAGATAGTGGCGGCCGGCTTCAAGGGGGAGGCAATCCGCGAGCAGCTTGCCAAGCGGCGGCTCGATGCCATCAGCCGGGTGCGCGATGAGTGGACCTTTATCGAGGAGTAAACGCCGCAGCCGATCGACGCTCAATCGACGGCGTGATATGGGCGAAGCATAAAAAAGCCCGGGTCAATGACCCGGGCTTTTTGTCGTGCGGCGTGGACTGCTCAGGAGAAGCAGGCCTGCAACACGTAGAAGATGGCGATGGCCAGGATGGCGCCCGCGGGCAGGGTGATGACCCAGGAGACCACGATGTTGCGCAGTACGCCCAGGTTCAGGGCCGCGATACCCCGTGCCAGACCGACGCCCATGACGGCACCCACCAGGGTCTGGGTGGTGGAGATGGGCAGACCGGTGCCGGAGGCGATCACCACGGTGGCGGCGGTGGCCAGCTGGGCGGCGAAGCCACGGCTCGGGGTCAGGTGGGTGATGCCGGTGCCGACGGTCGCCATCACCTTCTCGCCCATGGTGGCCAGACCGATGACGATGCCGATGCCGCCAAGGGGCAGGATCCACCAGGCGATGTGGGAGCTGCCGCCGATCTCGCCGCCGGCCGCCACGATGGAGGCGACTGCAGAGAGCGGACCGATGGCGTTGGCCACGTCGTTGGAGCCGTGGGCGAAGGCCATGGCACAGGCGGTGATGATCATCAGGATGCCGAACACCTTCTCCACGTTGGCGAAGTGCATCTTGCTGTCATCTTTCGGGTTGTACTGCTGGCCGCGGATATAGATCCAGCCGGCAAACGCCACCGCGATGGAGATGGCGACGGAGAGCAGGACGCCCTCGCCATTGCTCAGGTGCAGACCGACGTGGGTCAGCCCCTTCTTGATGGTGACCAGGCAGATGACCAGGGACGTCAGGAACATGTAGAAGGGGACATAGCGCTTGGCGTTGTCCAGGGGGTTGTCTGTGTTGAAGATGAGCTTCTGCACGCTGATGAACATGAAGTAGGCGATGATGCCCGAGATGGCCGGCGTGATGATCCAAGAGCCGACGATGCCGCCAAACTTGTTCCACTGTACCGCTTCCGGACCGATGCTCACCACGGCGAAGCCCACGATGGCGCCGATGATGGAGTGGGTGGTGGAGACGGGCCAGCCGAAATAGGAGGCCAGGATCAGCCACAGACCCGCAGCCAGCAGGGAGGCGATCATGCCGAGCACGAGCAGATCCGGCGTGTCGGCAAAGGCGTTGCTGTCGATGATGCCGCTGCGGATGGTGGCCGTCACTTCGCCACCGGCCAGATAGGCACCGGCGAACTCGAAGATCATGGCGATGATGATCGCCTGACGGATGGTCAGGGACTTGGTGCCGACCGATGTGCCCATGGCGTTGGCGACGTCGTTCGCACCAATGCCCCAGGCCATCAAAAAGCCGAACAAGGCCGCCACGAGCACCAGGGTGGTGCCGTAATTTGCGATAATGTCCATTAGTAGTGTTTACCCAGTCAGTCGATTACGAACGAGCCAGCATCAATTCCAGACGGGCGCCAACGCGCTCTGCCTGATCAGCCAGGTCACCTACCCATTCGAGGATCTTGTAGAGGAACATAACGTCGATCGGATTGTATTTGTGCTCAACGGCTTGCAGCTGTTGGCGCAGTCCGATCTGCATGGTGTCAGTATCGTCCTCGATGAGATCCAGCTGGTGGATCATCTCGGCAACCATTTCAACTTCACGTCCTTTAAAGCCGGTTTCGAGCAGCTCATCGAGTTCTCCGATGGCTTTTTCGGCTTGGGCGGTCGCATCGATACAGCGTTTGAGATAGGCCATGAAATCGGCGCGCATCTCGGTGGGGAATTCCATCTTGCGGCCAAGCATGCGGCCGGAAATATCCTTGGCACGGTTGGCAATCTTGTCCTGCTGGGTCAAGAGCTCCAGCAGATCGGTACGGGCGACCGGCAGGAACAGGCCGCGGGGGAGTTTCAAGCGGATTTCGCGCTTGAGGATGTCCGCTTCTTTTTCCAGCTGGGCGATCTGTTGCCGGATCTTCTCGGCATCTTCCCAGCGGTCTTCGGCAACGGCATCAAAGAAGGGAATGAGCTGTTCGCAGCACACGTGAACCTTGACGATATGCTTCTGCAGCGGCTTGATGGGGGACTTGGCAAAAAGACCCAAAATAGTATTTACTGGCATGGCCAAACCTGTGTCGGTGAAAAAACACTCGATACGATTTTATGAGGGGCGCATGGTAACCGAACTGTGCCATCAATAAAACCGTGAA
Source organism: Aeromonas sp. PrichA-15 (assembly GCF_017939245.1). Taxonomy (NCBI): domain Bacteria; kingdom Pseudomonadati; phylum Pseudomonadota; class Gammaproteobacteria; order Aeromonadales; family Aeromonadaceae; genus Aeromonas; species Aeromonas sp. PrichA-15. Next base: position 11,872 of record NZ_JAGKRH010000029.1, read on the forward strand.
TTAATCGTGAACTGTCGCTGGCATTATATCCTCGCGACCCTGAACATGCCCCCCAAAGTTGCCCGCCAGCCCGGAATGACTATGCAAACTGAGATCGAGATAAAGTTTTTCGTCACCAGCAATATTCAAGAATCCCTCTCCAACCTTCTGAATTCACTAGAGATTATCTCTTCCAATCAAGCCGCTCTTGGCAACGTCTATTTCGACACGTCCGATCTGGGTTTGCGTGGGCTGGAGATGGGGTTGCGTATTCGTCGCAGCGATGATTTTTCCGAGCAGACCATCAAGTGCCGGGGGCAGGTCGTGGGCGGATTGCACGCCAGACCCGAGTACAACGCCCCGGTGGAGGGCACCATTCCGACCCTGTCTGCCTTTCCTGCCGATATCTGGCCGAGTCTGGCAGTGCGCGATGAACTCCAGAGCCGTCTGGTGGCCCAGTTCAGCACCGATTTCCTGCGCCGCCACTGGCTGATCGCATTCGGGGATGCCGAGATCGAGCTGGCCTGGGATCAGGGGGAGATTGCCGGTGCCCTGGGGCGTACCGGGATCGACGAGCTGGAGCTGGAGCTGAAATCCGGCGATGCCCGCGCGCTGTTCACCCTGGCGAGCAAGCTGGCGGCGCTGGGAGGATTGCGGCTGGGTGCCCAGTCCAAGGCGCAGCGCGGATACAGGCTGGCTGGGCTTGGCAAGCCACTGGCCGTGCAGCCCCTGCAAAGGATTGAGGGTAAAGGTCAGAAGGCCAGCATTACCCTGGGTATGCAGCACTGGCAGCATCATGAGCAGCTCTGGCTCGAGAGTGGCGATGCTGGCGAACAACAACGGGCGCTGCATGCCCTGCTCGAGGGGGTATCCCTGGTTGCCGAGGCGGCAGGCACGCTGACGGTGCCCCCCTCCTGGCTGGCCGACCTGCAGGCGCAACAGCGTCTGATGATGCAGGTGGCCGGGGATCGTGCATCACTGCATGCCCTGTTCCACCATGCCGACCTGGTGGGCCTGCAGCTGTCCATCGCGGCCTGGCTGCATCTGGGCGGGTGAATCCTCAGTGGTGCAGAGCGCAAAAAGGTGAGCCCGGGCTCACCTTTTTTATGGCAGTTGCACCTTGAGCGGCGCTATCAGTTCACCACGGCCACGTTGATGGTGCCGTTGCCCTGGGTCATGCGGACCCGGGCGCCAGGCACAAAGGTGGGGCTGGCCTTTTGTACCACCACGATGGATTCGCCGTTCTCTTTCTTGATCTCGAGCTCGACCCCGTCAACCTGGTTGAGTTTGTCCCCTGCCGCCTTGCCGGCCGCCGCACCCGCGATGGCGCCACCGGCCGCCGCGATGTCACTGCCACGACCGCCGCCTATGGTGCTGCCGAGCAGGCCGCCGACCACGGCACCGCCAATGGTGCCGATCAGGGAGTTCTCATCGGCCTGGATCTTGACGGGGCGGGTGGAGAGGATGGTGCCATAGCTGACGGTCTGTACCTGCTTGGCGCGATCCTTGGTGTAGACATCGCCGGAGTAGACGTCGCTGTTGGCACAGCCGGTGATGGCGGTGGTGGCCGCCAGCAGGGTGACGAGAGCAATACGTTTGAACATGATGGGCCTCCTGGGCGGGCATCGGATTAATCTGGTGATGAATTGCACTTTACGCCAACCAGATTGCGCATTAAACCCGCAAAGTGTAACCAATTATGTGGCCGGAAGGCTCCCGTGCCGGTGGTGGATGGTCAGGTCAGGGCTTTTTCCAGCAGCAGGCGATCCTCGCCCGGCCCGAAGTAGCCTCTCTCTTCTGCCAACTGCTGATAACCCAGCCTGAAGTAGAGGCGCTGGGCCGGATTGGCGGGATCAACGGTCAGTCTGACCCGCTCAACTTCCAGTTTCAGCAGTCCCTGCTCCACCTGCAACATCATTTGCTCGGCCAGGCCGAAGCCGCGCGCTTCGGGGCGTACCGCGAGGGAGAGCAGCCAGCCCTGCGACCGATCCTGACCAAGCCCCCCGAGGGCATAGCCCAGCAGCCGGCCTTCCCGTTCCGCGACGACCAGCAGTTCGGGCCACAGATCCATGGCCTGGCGAAAGAAGAAACCGGGGTAGACATCCTCGCCGAAGACATCGGCATCTATCTGCCAGATGGCGTGCATGTCGGTATGGGTGGCAAGGCGCAATACGGGGGACGAGTGCATCGGGGCTCCTCTCATCGGGTCTCTGCTGCGGGGCAGCCAAAAAGGAGGCACAGGGTAGAAGGGGCGGGGAGTCGATGCAAGTGGGGGGGCGTTTGTGGCATGCCGCGGATAAAGAAACAGGGCCCGCAGGCCCTGTGTCATCAGAGGAGGCTGGTCGCCTGCTCCAGCCAGGCGAGATCCTCGCCCTCCAGCAGCGGGCTCAGACGGCGGTAGACCTCCGCATGGTATTCGTTGATCCAGCGGAACTCCGCCGGACTCAGCAGGCTGCGATCGATGAGGCGGATGTCGAACGGCACATAGGTCAGTCGCTCGAAGCCCAGCATCGGCAGCTCGCCACGGGCCTCCTGTTCGGTCACCACCACCAGGTTCTCGCAACGGATGCCGAAGGCATCTTCTCGGTAGTAGCCCGGCTCGTTGGAGAGCACCATGCCCGGCTGCAGGGCCACCAGGCTGCCCTTGGGGGCGATGCGCTGCGGGCCTTCGTGCACGCTGAGGAAGTGGCCGACCCCGTGTCCGGTGCCATGGTCGTAGTTGTAACCGGCCTGCCACAGGGGCATGCGAGCCAGCACGTCGAGCTGGATGCCGGCAGTGCCGCGGGGGAAGCGGGCCTGATCCAGGGCGATATGACCCTGCAGCACCCGGGTAAACATGGCCCTGTGCTCGTCGGTCACCTCACCCACCTTGACGGTGCGGGTGATGTCGGTGGTGCCGTCCAGGTACTGGGCGCCGGAGTCCACCAGATAGATGCTGTCCTGGCCGAAGGCCCGCGGGGTACCGTTGGTGTGGCGGTAGTGGCACATGGCGGCATTGGGGCCGAGTGCCGAGATGGTGTCGAAGCTCGGCTCCACATAGTGCTCCTGCTCGTGGCGGAAGGCTTCCAGCTGGTCGGCCAGGGTGCCTTCGTCCACACCGTCGAACTCGCCGCTGGCGATCAGGCGATCCAGCCAGGCCAGGAAGCGGGTGACGGCAACGCCGTCGCGCAGGTGGGCGGCACGCATGCCGGCCAGCTCCACGGGGTTCTTGCACGCCTTGGGCAGCATGGTGGGATCCTGGCCGGCCACCAGAATGGCGCCTGCCTCTTCCATCACGAGCTGGGTCCAGGCGTTGGCGGTGTTGGGGTCGGCCAGCACCTTCTGCTGATCCTCGCCGATGCGCTGCAACACGTCACCCAGCTTGTCGATGGGGTAGACGGAGACATCCTGCCCCACGTGCTGATTGAAGGCGAAGCAGTCGATCTTGTCGGTATCGGCGAAGAAATCCATGGTGGTGTTGGCGTAGAGCACCGCAAAGCCCAGCACCACCGGCAGGCGTTCCACGTCGCGACCACGCAGGTTGAGCAGCCAGTTGATGGGCTCGGCCTGGGTCAGCAGCACCGCATCCAGCCCGCGCTTGCGCAGATCGCTGGCCAGCATTTCGCGCTTGGCCTGGCTGGACTGGCCCGCCAGCTCCTCGCTGTAGAGGATGACAGGGCTCTTGGTCGGAGCGGGACGATCGCTCCAGTGCAGATCGATGGGGTTCTCGTCGATGCGCACCAGCTCGATGCCGTGATCGGCCAGCACGGCGTTGGCGTTCTGATACCAGGCCAGGCTGTGCAGGCGGGCATCGAAACCGACCCGGGAGCCTGAGGGCAACTGCTCCGCCAGCCACTGCACGTGGGGGTCTTCATTGAGGTGGAGAAACTCGAACAGCTCGGCCGGCGCCTGCATGCGCGCCTGCACGGTATAACGACCGTCGATGAACAGGGCCGCCCGATGCGCCATGATGATGGCGAGCCCGGCGGAGCCGTTGAAACCCGTGATCCAGTCCAGCCGCTCGGCATAGGCGGGAATGTACTCCCCCAGATGCTCGTCGTCGTGGGGAACGATGAAGGCGTCCAGCTCCAGCGTGGCCAGTGTGGCCCTGACCTGGGCGACGCGGGTTTCAATAATCTCGAAATGGTTCATGTCGTTATTGCCAGCTTGTGGTGATGTGAGTGTTCATTGATGGTGGCCGCTTGCCAGGATCTGTCTGATCGATTGGCCTGCCGCCTCGATGTGTTGCTTGAGCAGTACCACTGCTTCGTGCTTGCGCCGGGCGCGGCACAGTTCAAGGAGTCGGGCGTGCTCCCGCTCGGCCTTGTCCACGCCGCCCTGGGCGAACAGCAGTTCGAAACGCACATAGCGGTCGCAGCTCAGATTGATCTGGGCGATCAGTTCCAGTGCCTGGGGGCGATTGGCTGCCTGGTAGAGGGTGGCGTGAAAGCGGTGATTCAACTCGGCCCAGTGTTCGATCTGGGTGCCAGACTCCAGCGCCAGATCAAACTGGGCGAGGATGGCTTGCGCCTGGGCGAAGGTCTCCTCCGTCATCAGGTCGACGGCGTGGAACAGGGTATCGGCTTCGAGCAGTGCCCGCAAATAAAAGAGCTCCTCGATGGCCGAGGCATCCAGCATGGTCACCACGGCGCCGCGATGGGCCTCGAACTTTACCAGCCCCTGAGCTTCCAGTTGCATCAGGGCTTCCCGCACCGGGATGCGGCTCACCGCCAGCTCCTTGGCGATGGCGTCCTGGCGCAGGGGGGCGCCCGCAGCAAACTCGCCACGCAATATCCGGCCGCGGAGGTTCTCCATCACCATCTGGGTTCGGGTCTTGTAAGGTGGGGTCATGCTGGGGTCACGGGCAGGTTGCAAAATTGTATATTGTATAAAGTTTGGCTGAATCTAACGCGCAAGGGCCGTCAAGGCAAGGCTTGGCGGGAGCCATATGCCGCGCATCGGCCAAAAAAATACCGGCCAGCAGGGCTGACCGGTACGGGATTGCGAGACGCGAGGCGCGTTTCTTACAACTGCGGGCCCGCCGCGACCAGGCGTTTGCCTTCGTCGTTGTCGGTGAAGCGCTCGAAGTTCTTGATGAAGCGCCCGGCCAGATCGGCCGCCTTGGCATCCCACTCGGCTTGGTCGGCGTAAGTGTCTCGCGGATCCAGGATGGCGGGGTTGACGCCCGGCAGCTCGGTCGGCACTTCCAGATTGAACACCGGCAGTACCTTGGTCGGCGCCTTCTCAATGGAACCATCCAGGATGGCGTCGATGATGCCACGGGTATCCTTGATGGAGATCCGCTTGCCGGTGCCGTTCCAGCCGGTGTTGACCAGATAGGCTTCAGCCCCTGCCGCTTCCATCCGTTTCACCAGCTCCTGGCCGTACTTGGTCGGGTGCAGGCTGAGGAAAGCCGCGCCGAAGCAGGAGGAGAAGGTCGGGGTCGGCTCTGTGATGCCGCGCTCGGTACCGGCCAGCTTGGCGGTAAAGCCGGACAGGAAGTGGTACTTGGTCTGCTCCTTGGTCAGCTTGGCGACCGGGGGCAGCACACCGAAGGCGTCTGCGGTCAGGAAGATCACCTTGGTGGCGTGACCTGCCTTGGAGACCGGCTTGACGATGTTGTCGATGTGATAGATGGGGTAGGAGACCCGGGTATTCTCGGTGCGGGAACCGTCGTCGAAGTCGATGGTGCCATCGGCGGCCACGGTCACGTTCTCCAGCAGCGCATCGCGGCGGATGGCGTGGTAGATGTCCGGCTCGGCCTCTTCGGAGAGCTTGATGGTCTTGGCGTAGCAGCCCCCTTCGAAGTTGAACACGCCGTGATCATCCCAGCCGTGCTCGTCATCGCCGATCAGCTGACGCTTGGGATCGGTGGAGAGGGTGGTCTTGCCGGTGCCGGAGAGGCCGAAGAAGATGGCCACGTCCCCATCCTTGCCCACGTTGGCGGAGCAGTGCATGGAGGCGATGCCGCGCAGGGGCAGGAAGTAGTTCATCATGGAGAACATGCCCTTCTTCATCTCGCCACCGTACCAGGTGCCGCCGATGAGTTGCATCTTCTCGGTCATGTTGAAGGCGACGAAGTTCTCGGAGTTGAGACCTTGCTCCTTCCAGTTCGGGTTGGTGCACTTGGCACCGTTCATCACCACGAAGTCCGGTTTGAAGGTCTTCAGCTCCTCTTCGCTCGGGCGGATGAACATGTTCTTCACGAAGTGCGCCTGCCAGGCCACCTCGGTGATGATGCGCACCGCCAGGCGGGTGTCCGGGTTGGCGCCGCAGAAGCCGTCCACCACGAACAGACGCTTGCCGGAGAGCTGTTTGGTGACCAGCCCTTTCAGATGTGACCACACTTCCGGGGTAATCGCCTTGTTATCGTTTTTACCCTGGTCAGACCACCACACAGTATCCTGGGTAGTGGCATCTTTGACGATATATTTATCTTTAGGGGAGCGGCCGGTGAAGATGCCGGTGTTGACGTTGACGGCGCCAAGCTCGGTGACGACGCCACGTTCGAAGCCCTCAAGGTCTGAGCGGGTCTCTTCAGCGAAAAGCTGCTCATAGGAGGGGTTGCGAACGATTTCCTGGCTGTTTTTGATACCGTATTGGTCCAGCTTCAGTTGTTGGGCCAGGGTGGGTTCTACCACGATTGTCATTGTATTCTCCTGGGTTCAGAGGTGTGTAGGGTTCTATCTGACGTTCATGCTACCACCTAGGTGGTAGTTTTTAGCGATCGCCATCAAACTTTATAAAATAGGGTATTTTTTTGTTATTTAAGTTAAAGGCGGGTTTTGCCCGCCTTTGATTAGTGTAACTGGTTTGCATCATTACCGGGAGCCCTGCTGAACAGGGTTTCGATGTCTATCCCGTCGAATTCGTAGTGGGCGCCGCAGTAATCGCAGTGCATGTCGATCTTGCCGAGCTCCTGCACCATGGATACCGCTTCTTCCTTGTCTATCTGCAGCAAGGCCCCTTCGCAACGGGCGCGGGAGCAGGTGCAGCGGAACTCGATGGCCTGGGGATCGAACACCCGTACCTTGTCCTGGTGGTAGAGGCGGTAGAGGATCTCTTCCGCGTCCAGACCGAACAGCTCTTCGTCCTTGATGGTGGTGGTGAGCTGGACCAGGTGGTCGAAATCTTCGCTGTGATCCTCGCTCTGGGCCGGCAGCTCCTGCAGCAGGATGCCCGCCGCACGGGGCTCGCCCTCGTGGTGGCCGGTGCGGATCCAGAGGCGGGTGGCGAGTTGTTCGGACTGGGCGAAGTAGTGCTCCAGACAGGCCGCCAGGGTGTCGGCCTCCAGAGCGATGATGCCCTGATAGCGCTCTCCTTGATCCGGGGTGATGGTGATGACCAGATGGCCGTTGCCGATCAGGCTTTGCAGCTTGCCGTCCGTCGGCAGCTCCCCTTCATAGCGTGCCACGCCGCGCAATTGCTGGTTGTTGTCGCCGTTGATGACGGCCAGACGTACCGGACCGTCCCCCTGCAGCTGCACCGTGATGGAGCCTTCGAACTTGAGGGTGGCGGTCAGCAGGCTGGTGGCAACCAGCAGCTCGCCCAGCAGGTGCTGCACCTGTACCGGGTAGTTCTGGGCGTCGATGATGTGGCGGTAGGTACGATCCAGCTGGACCAGCTCCCCACGCACTTCGTACTCTTCGAACAGATAGCGATACAGGAGGTCTTGGTTACTCATCATGGTTTCCTAGGATGTTCTTGGGGGAAAATAAACACATTGTTAAACAGGTGGTTAGGAACTAATTCCTCCACCTGTCGTCATAAAGGGGCCACAGACGCGGATTAGGATTGCTTGACCCGGATAAGCTGGCGTCGCTCCTGCTTGTCAGGTCGGCGCTCCGGGCTTGGGGCAAACTGGCTGTTGAAGCGGCGGGCTTCGCTGTTTTCGGCCCGTTTCTTCAGGCTGGCCTCTGTCTCTTCATAGAGTTGCTGGGCCAGCGGGGCGGATTTGCGCTGCTCGCTCACCTCGAGCACCCGCACCTCCCGCTCGTCCTGGCCTTGCCAGAATCGCACCAGGGCGCCGACATCGACCGCCTTGCCCGGCTTGGTGCGCTGGCCGTTGTAGTGCACCTTGCCGCCGTCGATCTGATCCCGCGCCAGACTGCGGGTCTTGTAAAAGCGGGCGGCCCACAGCCACTTGTCGAGACGGACCTGAGTGCTGCTTTGTACTGGATTCGACATGGATCGGCTCCGGGATGGCTGAAAAGGTGCCTGATTATACCAGAGGCGGGCCCCGGGATAGAAACAGGGGGCATCCGGGTGTGACGGAAACTGAATTTTCACCCCTTGGTCCCATCCGGTCGGTTGTCTCTGGGTCCATTGCCGTACACAATAGCCAACCGACTTGGATGCCAGACAATTTTGAGAAAGATGACGCTACCGTTCAGGGATGATTTGTTGACTTCCCTTCTGGCTCGCTGCAAGGCCATGCCACTTTCCCGTTTCAGCCAGCCCCTGTTCTGGCTTCTGCTGCTGTTGCTGGCCCAGCAGTGCGCCGTGCTCACCTGGCGCCTGTACGAACTGGCCCAGCCCGTTCCCCTGACCCCCTGGCAACCCTCGGTCACCTCGGTGCAGGGGAGTGGTGCCGATCGCCTCGATCTTGGCAACCTCAGCCGCCTCTCTCTCTTTGGCAAGGCGCTGCAACCCCAGGCGGACAAGGCGGCAGAGACGGTGGCGGCGGATGCCCCGAAAACCCAGCTCAATGCCCAGCTCAACGGGGTGCTGGCAAGCTCGGATCCCGCCAAGTCCATCGCCATCATCGCCCACAACGGGACACAGAACTCTTACGGCATCGGGGACTACATCGACGGTACCCAGGCCAGGATCCGCCAGGTGTTTGCCGATCGGGTCATCATCGCCCGGGACGGCCGTGACGAGACCCTGATGCTGGACGGGGAGGAGTATGGCAAGCCCCTGCCCAAACCGGCCCGCCAGGAGGGACTCTCCTCCGTGCGCAGCGAACTGCTGGGCAACCCGGGCAAGATCACCGATTACCTCAATATTTCTCCGGTCCGGGTGGACGGTCGCATGACCGGCTATCGCCTCAACCCGGGTCGCAATCCGGAACTGTTCAATCAACTCGGACTGGTCGCCAACGATCTGGCGGTCAGCATCAACGGCCTGGATCTGCGTGACAACGCCCAGGCCATGCAGGCGATGCAGCAGGTGGCGGGCGCCACGGAAATGACCGTCACCGTCGAGCGGCAAGGACAGCTCTATGACGTCTATGTCGGCTTGTCAGAATAATGAATTGGAGTAGCACCAAGAATGACAAATAAAGGGAAGGGCTGGCGTCTGGCCACCATGGCGGCAGCCTTGATGATGGCCGGTTCTGCCTGGGCCACCGAGTATTCCGCCAGTTTCAAGAACGCCGACATCGAGGAGTTCATCAACACGGTCGGCAAGAACCTGAACAAAACCATCATCATAGAGCCATCGGTACGCGGCAAGATCAACGTGCGCAGCTATGACCTGCTCAACGAGGATCAGTACTACCAGTTCTTCCTGAGCGTGCTCGACGTTTACGGCTTTGCCGTGGTGCCCATGAACAACGGCGTGCTCAAGGTAGTGCGCTCCAAGGATGCCAAGACCTCGGCCATCCCCGTGGTGGATGACACCAACCCCGGCGTGGGTGACGAGATGGTGACCCGGGTCGTGCCGGTGCGCAATGTCTCGGTCCGTGAACTGGCCCCCCTGCTGCGTCAGCTCAACGATAACGCTGGCGGCGGCAACGTGGTCCACTACGAGCCCTCCAACGTGCTGCTCATCACCGGCCGCGCCGCCGTGGTCAACCGCCTGGTGGAGGTGGTTCGCCGGGTGGACAAGGCGGGGGATCAGGACATGGACGTCATCAAGCTCAAGTTCGCCTCCGCCGGCGAGATGGTGCGGCTGGTGACCAACCTCAACAAGGATGGCAGCAATCAGGGGGCCAACGCCTCGCTGCTGCTCTCCCCCAAGGTGGTGGCTGACGAGCGCACCAATTCCGTGGTCATCAGCGGCGAGCCCAAGGCCCGTGCCCGCATCATCCAGATGGTGCGCCAGCTCGACCGGGATCTGCAGAGCCAGGGCAACACCCGGGTCTTCTACCTGAAATATGGCAAGGCCAAGGATCTGGTGGACGTCCTCAAGGGGGTCAGCTCCAGCATCGCCGCCGACAAGAAGGGCGGGGCGGCTGCCACGGCCACGGGCGGCGCCGGCATCGGCGGCGGCCAGCTCGCCATCTCCGCCGACGAGACCACTAATGCCCTGGTGATCACCGCCCAGCCGGATGTGATGGCCGAGCTGGAGCAGGTCATCGCCAAGCTCGACATTCGTCGTGCCCAGGTGCTGGTGGAGGCCATCATCGTCGAGATATCGGATGGTGACGGCATGAACCTCGGGGTGCAGTGGGCCAACACCAATGGCGGCGGCACCCAGTTCACCGACACCGGTCTGCCCATCGGCTCCCTGGCCATCGCCGCCAAGGATTACAAAGACAACGGCAACACCGACGGCCTGTCATCCCTGGCGGGTAGCTTCAGCGGCATGGCGGCAGGCTTCTATCACGGGGACTGGGCGGCGCTGGTGACGGCGCTCTCCACCAACAGCAAGAACGACATCCTCTCCACCCCGAGCATCGTCACCATGGACAACAAGGAGGCCTCCTTCAACGTCGGTCAGGAAGTGCCGGTGCAGAGTGGCTCCCAGAGCTCCACCACCAGCGATCAGGTGTTCAACACCATAGAGCGCAAGACGGTGGGGACCAAGCTGGTGGTGACGCCCCAGATCAACGAAGGAGATTCCGTGCTGCTCAACATCGAGCAGGAGGTCTCCAGCGTGGCACAGAAGCAGGCGACCGGGACCGCCAACCTGGGCCCCACCTTCGATACCCGCACCGTGAAGAACGCCGTGCTGGTCAAGAGCGGCGAGACAGTGGTGCTGGGTGGCCTGATGGACGAACAGACCCAGGAGCAGATCTCCAAGGTGCCCCTGCTCGGGGACATTCCTGTGCTGGGTTACCTGTTCCGTTCCTCCAAGACCTCCACCGCCAAGCGCAACCTGATGGTCTTCATCCGCCCGACCATATTGCGTGACGCCAATGTCTACTCCGGGGTCTCCAGCAACAAGTACACCCTGTTCAGGGCCGAACAGCTGAGCCGGGCTGCGGAAGAGGGCTATGCCACCTCGCCGGCTCGCCAGGTGCTGCCCGCCTATGGCCAGGACGTGATGATGTCCCCCGAGGTGCAGCAGCAGATCCAGAGAATGCAGGCCCAGCAGCAGGCGACCGCCACCGGCGTGCGCGCCCAGGTGCAGGAGCAGCCCTTCGTGCAGAGCAAGCCCTGATGGCCGCCTACCAGCTCGATGGCAGCGAGCTGCCGGCTCCCCTGCCGGAACTGCCGTTCGCGTTTGCCCGCAACTTCGGGGCCATCCTGACCGAGCGCCAGGGTGCCCCGGTGCTGCTCTGCCGCCAGGGCGTGACACCGCAAACCCTGCTGGAAGTGCGGCGGGTGGCGGGTTGCGCCTTCACGGTGGAGCAGATGGACGGCGAGGCCTTCGAAGAGCTGCTGATGGCCCACTATCAGCGTGACTCCTCCGAGGCGCGTCAGCTGATGGAGGATCTCGGCAACGAGATGGACTTCTTTGCCCTGGCCGAAGAGCTGCCCCAGAGCGAGGATCTGCTGGATGCCGACGACGACGCCCCCATCATTCGCCTCATCAATGCCATGCTGAGCGAGGCGATAAAAGAAGAGGCGTCCGACATCCACATCGAGACCTTCGAGCGGGCCCTGGTGATCCGTTTTCGCATCGATGGGGTGCTGCGGGAGATCCTGCGCCCCCATCGCAAACTCGCCTCCCTGCTGGTGTCGCGCATCAAGGTCATGTCGCGCATGGACATCGCCGAGAAGCGGGTGCCCCAGGATGGCCGCATCTCACTGCGCATCGGCGGCCGGGCGGTGGACGTGCGGGTCTCCACCATGCCCTCCAGCTACGGCGAGCGGGTGGTATTGCGACTGCTCGACAAGAACAACGTGCGCCTCGAGCTCAAGCAGCTCGGCATGACGCTGGCCAACCGCAACATCATCAGCGAACTCATTCGCAAGCCCCACGGCATCATCCTGGTGACGGGCCCGACCGGTTCGGGCAAGTCCACCACCCTGTATGCGGCCCTCTCGGAGATCAACTCCCGGGATCGCAACATCCTGACCGTCGAAGACCCCATCGAATATGACCTCGAAGGGGTGGGCCAGACCCAGGTCAACAGCAAGGTGGACATGACCTTCGCCCGGGGCCTGCGCGCCATTCTGCGCCAGGATCCGGACGTGGTGATGGTGGGGGAAATCCGTGACCTCGAGACCGCCCAGATCGCGGTGCAGGCATCCCTCACCGGTCATCTGGTGATGTCGACCCTGCACACCAACACCGCCATCGGCGCCATCACCCGGATGCGGGACATGGGGATCGAGCCCTTCCTGCTCTCCTCGTCGCTCCTGGCGGTACTGGCCCAGCGGCTGGTGCGCACCCTCTGCCCGGATTGCCGCGCACCGCACCCTGTCACCGAGCAGGAGCGTGTTGCCATGGGCATCGAGCTTGCGCCGGATCAGCAGATCTGGCGTCCGGTGGGCTGCGAGCAGTGCAACCATACAGGCTATCGCGGCCGGACCGGCATCCACGAGCTGGTGGTGGTGGACGAGGCGGTGCGCGAGGCGATCCACAGCGCCAGCGGCGAGCTCGCCATCGAGCGGCTGATCCGGGGTCACACCCCCAGCATCCGCCGCGACGGCATCGACAAGGTGCTCAAGGGGCAGACCAGCCTCGAAGAGGTGCTGCGCGTGACCCGGGAAGACTGAAATGGCGGCATTTGAATACAAGGCTCTCGACGGCAAGGGGCGCAACAAGAGCGGCGTGCTGGAAGGGGATTCCGCCCGCCAGGTGCGCCAGCTGCTGCGCGAGCAGGGGCTGACCCCCCTCGAGGTGAACGAGACCACCGAGAAGGCCAAGCGGGAGGCGAACCGCTTCGTGCTGTTTCGCCGTGGTGCCTCCACCGCAGAACTGGCCCTCATCACCCGCCAGCTGGCGACCCTGGTGGGGGCCGGTCTCACCATCGAAGAGGCCCTCAAGGCGGTCGCCGAACAGTGCGAGAAGGCCCACCTGCGCAGCCTGGTGGCGACGGTGCGCAGCAAGGTGGTGGAGGGGTATTCCCTGGCCGATTCGCTGGGGGCCTTCCCCCATGTGTTCGACCAGCTGTTCCGCTCCATGGTGGCGGCCGGCGAAAAGTCTGGTCACCTGGAGAAGGTGCTCAACCGTCTCGCCGATTACACCGAGCAGCGCCAGCACATGCGCACCAAGCTGCTGCAGGCGATGATCTATCCCATCGTCCTCACCCTGGTGGCGGTGGGGGTCATCTCCATACTGCTCACCGCCGTGGTGCCCAAGGTGGTGGCCCAGTTCGAACACATGGGCCAGCAACTGCCGGGCACCACCCGTTTCCTCATCGGCACCAGCGAGCTGTTGCAGCACTACGGCCTCTGGTTCCTGCTGCTCCTTGGCATTGGCGGCCTGATCTGGCGCTGGTGGCTGACCGACGACAAGCGTCGTCGTCGCTGGCACCAGGTGATACTGCGCCTGCCGGTGATCGGTCGGGTCAGCCGCGGTCTCAACACCGCCCGCTTTGCCCGCACCCTGAGCATCCTCAACGCCAGCGCCGTGCCCCTGCTGGAGGGAATGAAGATCGCCGGCGAAGTGCTCTCCAACGACTATGCCCGCATGCGCATCGGTGAGGCCACCGAGCGGGTGCGGGAGGGGACCAGCCTGCGCAAGTCGCTGGATGAAACTCGAATTTTTCCGCCCATGATGCTGCACATGATCGCCTCGGGCGAGCAGAGCGGCGAGCTCGACAGCATGCTGGAGCGGGCGGCGGACAACCAGGACAGGGAGTTCGAAACCCAGGTGAACATCGCCCTCGGGGTGTTCGAGCCCATGCTGGTGGTCTCCATGGCCGGGGTGGTGCTGTTTATCGTGATGTCGATCCTGCAGCCGATCCTGGAGCTCAACAACATGGTGAATCTGTGAGGGTCGGGTGCCCGAATAGGCTTCGCCATTCGAACCTGCACATTCAATCGAACGATCGTGGTTTAACAGTTAATCGTTGATGGCTAATGCCATCTCATTTCGTTAGGGAGTCAGTCATGCAAAAGCGTCGTCAATCGGGTTTTACCCTGCTGGAAGTGATGGTGGTCATCGTGATCCTGGGGATCCTGGCCAGCCTGGTGGTGCCCAACCTGATGGGCAACAAGGAGAAGGCGGATCAGCAAAAAGCGGTCTCCGACATAGTGGCGCTGGAAAACGCCCTCGACATGTACAAGCTGGACAACAACCGCTACCCGACCACCGAGCAGGGGCTGGATGCCCTGGTCAACAAGCCGACCGCATCCCCTGAGCCGCGCAGCTACCGTGAAGGGGGCTACATCAAGCGCCTGCCGCAGGATCCCTGGGGCAACCAGTACCAGCTGCTGAGCCCGGGCCAGTTCGGCAAGATCGACATCTTCTCCATGGGGATGGACGGCGAAGCCGGGACCGATGACGACATCGGCAACTGGAACCTGAAGGACTTCCAATAAGTGATTCCGCCGCGTCGTGCTCACTGCGCCACCCCGGGGCTGCCTGCATGAAGGTGGCCTCTTCGGCCCGTCACCAGGCCGGTTTTACCCTGCTGGAAGTGTTGCTGGTCGCCATGTTGATGGGACTGGTGGCCACTGCCGTCACCCTCAGCATGGGGGGCGCCAGGGGGGATCGGGAGCTCGACAAGCAGGCGCGCCGCTTCATGGCGACCCTGCAGCAGGCCCAGGAGTATTCGGTCATGGATGGCAGGCTGCTGGGGCTGCGGGTCGAGGAGAACGGCTGGCAGTTTATGTCCCGGGATCCCAAGGATCGCAAGTGGCGCGCACTGACCGGTGACAAGCTGCTGGGGCCGGTGACGTTGCCGGAGGGGATGACCCTGGCGGTGGAGCTGGAAGGTTTCAACTGGCGCACTGCGTCGGACGAACGCCAGGAGCAGGGTCGGGACGAGCGTGAGCGGACACCCCAGATCCTGGTCTTTCCGGGGGGAGAGCTCTCTCCCTTCGTGCTGACCCTGAGCCAGCAGGACGAGGATCTGCACTACCTGCGCACCGTCAGGGGGGACGAGTTCGGTCGTCTCTCCCTGTTGCAGGATGAAGAGGAAGAAGAGTGAGGAGCGCCAGGCCTGCAGGGGGCGCTCTAGCGCGTCGCACCGCTCTGTCGGGCGGCCCCGCCCGGGTGCGCGGCATGACGCTGCTGGAGGTCATGGTGGCCCTGGCGGTGTTTGCCATCGCCGGGCTGGCGGTGATGAAGACCGCGAGCGAACACCTGGCCGGCCTCAATTATCTGGAGCAGAAGACCCTGGCGACCTGGGTGGTGGAGAATCAGCTGGTGCAGCAGAAGCTCGAAGGCAAATGGCCGGGAGACAGCTGGGTGGAAGGGGACGAGGAGATGGCCGGGCAGACCTGGTACTGGCGCTATCGCGGCGTCGCCACGGCGGACAGCAACTTCAGGGCGCTGGACATGGAAGTGCGCACTGCGCCCAAGGCCGAGAGCCCGGTGGCCATGATCCGGACCTATCTCAGCCGATGAACATTCATCAACGTGCGTCCATGATCCGGAGCCGGTGTCAGCCGATGATCCAGAGCAACCCCCGCCCATCGCGCCACCGCGGCTTTACCCTGCTTGAGATGCTGGTGGCCATTGCCATCTTCGCCACCCTGAGCCTGGGGGCCTATCAGGTGCTGCAAGGGGTGCTGACCAGCGACGAGGTGGCCAAGCGCAAGGAGGCCCGCCTTTCGGAACTGCAGCTCGCCTTCAGCCTGCTGGAGCGGGACGTCACCCAGATGGTGCCGCGCAGCGGTCGCATCGACGGCGAGAACAACAAGGTGCTGCTGGCGGCGTCCCGCTTCGGCCAGCAGAGCGACGACTGGGGCATGGCCTTCATTCGCGGCGGCTGGCTCAATCCGGACGGCATACTGCCGCGCTCCGGCCTGCAACGAGTGGGTTGGCGTCTCAAGGGGCAGACCCTGGAGCGGTTGAGCTACCTCTATCCGGATCCGGCCATTGGCACCGAGCCGCGCATTCAGCCCGTGCTGACTGGCGTGACGGCGCTGCGCCTCTATTTCTACGACAAGGGACAGTGGAAGGAGGAGTGGACCCAGCGCGACCTGCTGCCCTACGGGCTGGCGGTGGAGCTGGAGCTTGAAGACTACGGCACCATCCGTCGCCAGTTCCTGATCGGTGCTGGTGGTCAGAGGGCAGAGAATGGTAACTGATCGTCGTTTTCCCCTGTCCGTCACGGAGGATGACGGCACTATTCGACGTCGCCAGTTCCTGATCGGAGCCGGTGGTCAGAGGGCAGAGAATGGTAACTGATCGTCGTTTTCCCCTGTCCGTCACGGAGGATGACGGCACTATTCGACGTCGCCAGTTCCTGATCGGCGCTGGCGGTCAGAGGGCGGACAATGGCAATTAAGCGCCCCCGCCATCCTTTGGCCCCCGGCAGACAGCGGGGCATGGCCCTGCTGGTGGTGTTGCTCATCCTCGCGGTGATGGTGATCGTCGCCAGCAACATGAGCGGCCGCCTGCAACTGGAGCTGCGTCGCACCGCCAACCTCACACTGGGCAAGCAGGCCTGGTGGTATGCCATGTCGGCGGAGGCCCTGGTGATCAAGGTGCTGAACCAGGACTTCAAGGATGACCCGGATCGGGTGAGTCTGGGACAGAACTGGGCGCGGGAGGACGGGGTCTTCCCGGTGGAGGATGGCACTCTCTCGGGCCGGGTACGGGATCTGCAATCCTGCTTCAACCTCAACAGCCTGAGCGTGCCCCTCAAGGAGGGGGAGAACGGCGACGATCTCGAGCCCCAGCCTTACCAGTTCAAGGTGTTCCGGGCCCTGCTCGCCCAGCTCGAGGTGGATGATTACGAAGCGGTGCAGCTGACGGACGCCATCCGCGACTGGACCGACAAGGATACCCAGCTGGTCTCGAGCAACGGGGCCGAGGATGCCTACTACGAGGGACTCAATCCCCCCTACCTGGTGGCTAACCAGCGGATGCTGGGCACCGACGAATTGCGGGCGGTGCGCGGGGTGAGCGCCAGCCTGTACGCCCGGTTGGCCCCCTATGTGTGCTCCCTGCCCAATGACAAGCTGGTGGTGAACATCAACACCATCCGGCCGGAGCAGGCGGCCCTGCTGGTGGGGCTCTACCAGGGGAAGATCGGGCTGGACGATGCCAAGCGGGTGCTGACCAGCCGCCCCAAGAAGGGGTGGAAGAACAAGCAGGAGATGACGGAGCAGTTGCAGGTTCAGCCGGGTGCCATCACCGGGCTGGATGGCGCCCTGGACATCAAGAGCAGCTTCTTCGAGGCCCGCCTGCTGGCGGAGGTGGGGGAGACCCGCGCCAGGCTTGAGACCGTCTTCCAGCGTGGCAAGGACAACAAGCTGGTGATGCTGCGTCGCCTGAGCGGCGGCGCCGAATAACAAGGGGGCGTGGGGCGGTTTCGCTGACCTGCGCATCCCCCGATTGGACTGCAACCCATGGCTGTGCGCCCGCCCCCCTGAGGGAGGAGCGGGCATGGCAGGAGAGACATTAGTGAGCGAGAGTCTGGTCATCCGTCTGGGGACCAATGCGCAGCAGCCAGTGCACTGGCTGGTCTGGTCGGCGCAGGAGCAGGAGATCATCGCCTCCGGCATCCTGGCATCGGCGCACGCCCTCGGCGAGCTGCAGGAGCGTGCCGGTGGTCGCCCCGTGGTGACCCTGGTGCCCGGCAGCGATCTTATCTTCCGGCGGGTCAATCTGCCGGGCAAATACAGCCGCCAGAGTGCGGCGGCCCTGCCCTATCTGCTGGAGGAGCAGATCGCCTCAGACGTGGACGATCTGCACCTGGTGGTGCTCGGCCATCAGGGCCGCGAGGTGGATCTGATGGCGGTGGACAAGGGGAAGATGCACTCCTGGCTCGGTTGGCTGGAGCAGGCAGGGCTCAAGACCCTGCACCTGCTGCCCGACGTGCTGGCGCTGCCGCTCGCCGCCGATGGCTGGTCAGCCCTGCAGCTGGGGGAGGAGTGGCTGGTCCGCCAGGGCCCCCGTCAGGGCATAGTGGCGGAGGAATCTCTGTTGGCCATGCTGCTGGCAGCGCAGACCGAACCCGTCACCCTTCACTGCCATACTCCCATCCCCGCCATGGCGGCGGGCAACTGGCAGGAGGCTGACCCGGAACTGCCCATGCTGTTGCTGGCGAAAGGGGCGCTGACCTGCCAGGCCAACCTGTTGCAGGGGCCCTATCGTCCCCAGACCGAATACGCCCGCTACTGGTTGCAGTGGCGCAAGGTGGCGGTGCTGGCAGGCGTATTGTTGCTGGTGGCCCTGGTGCAGCGCGGTGTGCATCTGCACCAGCTGGCGGAACAGGACAAGGCCCTCAAGGCGGAGATCCGGCAGGTCTACACCCGGATCTTCCCGGGGGAGACGCGCATCGTCAACGTGCGCAGCCAGATGACCCAGCACCTCCAGCAGTTGGGGCAGGCTCCCCAGGATGGCGTCCTGTTGCTCCTGACCGAGCTGGCCCCGGTGTTTGCCGAGGTGCCCGGCCTCAAGCCCGAGGTGCTGCGCTTCGATGCAGCCCGGGGCGAGCTGAGGTTGCAGGTGACGGCCCCCGGCTTCACCGAGATCGAACGTTTCCGCGAGCTGGCGGGCAAGCGCTTCGAGGTGCAGCAGGGTGAGGTGCGAAGCACCGAAGGCAAGGTCGAAGGGGCGCTGGTGCTCAAGGGGAGGTCGTCATGATGGACAAACTGCAGAGCTGGTGGCGCGGTATCAGTGCCCGCGAGCAGCGGCTGGTGGCGGTGGGGGGCAGCGTGTTGCTCATCGGGCTCTTCTACTGGGCGATCTGGCAGCCGGTGGCAAATCGCATTGCCGAGCGCGAGCGGCAGGTGGTGAACCAGCAGCAGACCCTGGCCTGGCTCAAGGAGAAGGGACAGGAGGTGCTGGCGATGCAGGGGGGACAGGGGCGCCAGATCGATACCGGCGGTACCCTGGACGGTGTGGTGAACCGCACCGCCTTCAACCAGAAGATCAAGATTGCCCGCTTGCAGCCCCAGGGTCAGGAGCTGCAGGTATGGATAGACACGGTGCCGTTCGATGATCTGCTGATCTGGCTTGCGACCCTCTCGGATCAATACGGCGTCCAGGTGCAGATCATCGAGCTGGCCCGCGAGGGGCTGGCCCCCGGGCTGGTCAAGGTCAGACGTTTGCAGTTGAGTCGTTCCCAATGAAGCGAAAAATAGTGATCGCCAGTCTCTTCCTGCTGGCATATCTCGGTTTCCTGCTGGCCCAGTTGCCAGCATCCCTGGTGGTGCGCCATCTGCCGCTGCCCCCCAATCTGGTGCGGTTGGAGGGGGTGAGCGGCACCCTCTGGAGCGGTCAGGCCGCCCGGGTGCAATATGCCAGCGAGTCCCTCACCCAGTTGCGCTGGGATCTCGATGGCTGGTCCCTGCTGCGGCTGGCGCCCGAGGTGTCGGTGCACTTTGGCGAGCGCAGCGGACTCAACGGGCAGGGGATCCTGGGTTGGAACGGTGCCGCTTTCGGGCGCGACATCACCCTGAATGCGCCGGCCCCCTGGGTGCTGGAGAGGGTGCCAATGAGACCCCCCTTCCCGTTGACGGCGACGGGTCAGTTGCAGCTCAAGATCGACCAGTTTGCCCAGGGCAATCCCTGGTGCGACAACCTTTACGGGGATCTTCACTGGTATGACGCACAGGCGGATACCCCGGCGGGCAAGCTGGCCCTGGGGGATCCCGAGATCACGCTCACCTGTCTCGACTCCCGGCTGGTGGCCGAGATCAAGCAGGGCTCGGAGGCGGTGCAGGTGCTGGGCAAGCTGGAGTTGCAGGCCAATCGCCAGTACCTGTTCCAGGGCACCCTGAAACCGGGTCCCGAGCTGCCGGACCAGATGAAACAGGGGCTCCCCTTCCTCGGCCAGCCCGATGGGCAGGGGCGCTTCCCGCTGCGTTATCAGGGCCGCATCTGACGGCGTTGCCCATGGTTTGAACCACCCCGCCCCGGCGGGGTGGTGTCGTTATGGGGGCGCGCCGGCTGGCGCCGTGATGAGGTGATTGAGGAAGAAGCTGAACAGCTCGGCCCGGGAGTGCAGGTTCAACTTGGCGTAGAGGTGCTTGCGGTGATTCTTCACCGTGCCGCTGCCGATGCCGAGCGCACTGGCAATCGCCTCGGTATCCAGCCCCTGCAACAGCAAACCCGCCACCTGGCGCTCCCGCCGGGTTAGCTGATCTCCCCCCACACTGGCGATAGCCTGCTCCACCGCCCCCTTGAGGTCAATGCCACCCGGTAGCGCCGGGCTGCGGGCCAGGCGGGGTGTCTCTTCCCGCCAGTGCTGGCGACACAGGGAGTGGACCAGCGGAAACAGTGCCTCCAGCCTGGCCAGCTCGTCACGGCTGAGGGAGCGGCGCTTGTCGAGGCGGCCCAGAAACAGCATCAGGGTGAGGCCGCCGCGCACCGGCAGGATCAGCCCCACCTCCTCCTGCCAGCCGGTGGCCTGATAGAAGTGGTGGCGATACTCGGGGTCGAGCCGCCCCCGTGACACCTGCGCCAGGGTCCAGACCCCGGCACCCAGCCCCTGCTCCAGCGCCTGCATGAAGGGATCCTGACTGAAGTGGCGGGTGAGGTAGCGGTCGAACAATAGGGCCCGCTGATGATGCAGGTTGTCGTAGAGGTAGACGGGGCGCAGCCCCACCCCGAGCAGCAGGGCACAGTCGAATGCCACCTGTTGCTGGATGAGGCGCACCAGGGCTGCCGGGAAGCCGCTGCCGTGCAGGGCATCGACGGCGGCGGTCAGGCTCAGGGTATCCGTGGCAGGAGACGGGGGCATGGCGATGGGCTCCGGGTCAGGGAATGGTTTCCCCACGATGACAGGATGCTAGCACGGGAGTGGCAAAACTGTCCCCTGGGGGACATATCTGCCAGCACCGCAAGCGGCGAGGATGGCCCTCTTTCTCTTGCTGTTGGAGCCCCCCATGACAAATCCTCACCTGCTCGATGAGCTGACCCAGCGCGGCCTGGTGGCCCAGAATTCCGACCCGGTGGCGCTGGCCGACCATCTTGCCACCCCGCGCACCGTCTATTGCGGCTTCGATCCTACCGCTGGCAGCCTGCACATCGGCCACCTGGTGCCACTCTTGATGCTGCGCCGCTTCCAGCTGGCGGGCCACACCCCGGTGGCTCTGGTGGGCGGGGCCACCGGCCTTATCGGCGATCCCAGCTTCAAGGCAAGCGAGCGCACCCTCAACAGCGCCGAGACGGTGCAGGGCTGGGTCGCCAGCCTGTCGGCCCAGATAAGCGCCCTGCTGCCAGCGAGCGACGGGCTGGCGGCGCCGCTGCTGGTCAACAACGCCGACTGGATGGGGCAGATGTCCGCCCTCGATTTTCTGCGGGACATCGGCAAGCACTTCTCGGTCAACGCCATGCTGGCCCGCGAATCGGTGCGCCAGCGCCTGGCCCGTCCGGATCAGGGCATCTCGTTCACCGAGTTCTCCTACACCCTGCTGCAATCCCAGGACTTCGCCGTGCTCAACCAACGCCTCGGCTGCACCCTGCAGATCGGCGGCAACGACCAGTGGGGCAACATCATCAGCGGCATGGACCTCACTCGGCGGCTGCATCAGACACAGGTCTATGGCATGACGCTGCCGCTCATCACCAAGGCCGATGGCACCAAGTTCGGCAAGACCGAGGGGGGCGCTATCTGGCTCGACCCGGCGCTCACCTCCCCTTACGCCTTCTACCAGTTCTGGCTCGGTACCGCAGACGAGGATGTCTACCGCTTCCTGCGCTACTACAGCTTTATGCCGCTGGCCGAGATTGAGACGCTGGAGGCGGAGGATGCGAAGCGGCAGGGGCGCAAGCTGGCCCAGCAGGTGCTGGCGGACGAGCTGACCGAACTGGTACACGGCAAGGGGGCGCTGGCGGCGGCGCAGCGCATCAGCGAATCGTTGTTCAGTGGCGAGGTAGCCCGCCTTGGGGAGAGCGATCTGGCCCAGCTGGCGCAAGATGGCATGCCAAGCAGCTGCATCGAGGGGGAAACGGATCTGGTGACCCTGCTGGTGGAGTGCGGCCTGGCCAACTCGAAGCGGATCGCCCGCGAGCTGCTGGCGGCGGGAGCCGTCAGCGTCAACGGTGCGATCCGCCGGGATGAGCCGCTCACCGCCGACGATCGGCTGTTCGGCCGCTACCTGCTGCTGCGCCGGGGCAAGAAGCAGTACCACCTGGTGATCTGCTCATGAAGGGGTGAGCGCCTCGATGACGTAGTCGAGGAAGTGGCCGACCAGGGCCGACTCGGCCCGGCGCTGGGTATAGAGGGCGTAGAAATGGGCCCCCTTGGGGCGATAGTCCGGCAGCACTTCGCGCACCACCCCCTCGGCCAGCTCGGCCGCCACCAGGTAGCGCGGCAGGCGGGCTATCCCCAGTCCCTGGCGCATCCCCTGGTGAATCGCCTTCTTGCTGCTGAAGGCCAGTTCGCCCGCTACCTCGAGAGGGATCTCGCGCCCCTGGGCAAGCAGGGGCCAGCACTCGTGGCGGCCGTACTCCTGGCTGCGGGTGATGAGGCTGTGCTGGTGCAGATCCTGCGGTGTGGTGAGGGGCGGGTGGCGGTCCAGGTAGTCGGCGCTGGCGCAGAGCACCAGATCGTCCACCGCGATGGGGCGCGCCAGGTAGGGCTGGGTGCCGAGCTCAGTGCTGCGAAACGCCACGTGCAGGTTGTCGCGCAGCAGGTCGGCCGGGGTATTGCTGAAGTCGGCGATGATCCGCACCTCCGGGTGGTCGGCGCGAAAGCGCAGCAGCACCGGAGTCAGCACCACTTCTCCCCAGAGATCCGGCGCCGTGATGCGCAGCTCCCCGCACAGTGCCGAGCGGCGGCGCTGCAGGCCGTCCAGCAACTGCTCATGCAGGGCGATCATCTGGTCAGCCTGGCGGTAGGCGAGCTCTCCTGCGTCGGTCAGTTGCACCCGGCGGGTGGTGCGGCTCAGGAGCACGCTGCCGAGGCTCTGCTCCAGGTGGCGCAG
The DNA here is from genome assembly GCF_017939245.1 of Aeromonas sp. PrichA-15. Lineage (NCBI taxonomy): Bacteria > Pseudomonadati > Pseudomonadota > Gammaproteobacteria > Aeromonadales > Aeromonadaceae > Aeromonas > Aeromonas sp. PrichA-15. The sequence goes on from NZ_JAGKRH010000029.1 coordinate 34,944, forward strand.
ATCCTTTGACGCCTTGCTCGGGGTGATGCCCAGGCGGGCCGCCGCCGCGGCGAAGGATCCACAGCGGACGATGGCGACCAGCAGGCGCATCAGGTAGAGAGTGTCGAGCTTGTGGTGACTCATGAGGGGTGGCCTATTGTGTCTTGCTGGGAATGAATGTCTTGCTTGTGCGCCTGATTATATCCTGTTGGCCCGGGTTTATAGTGGCCGCCATGCCATTGCGATCCCGGGAGAGGACAATGAACAAGACACTGGGCGACAGCTTCCACTTCGAGCGAGCCGGATTGCGGCTCAAGAACCGGGCCGTGCTGGCCCCTTTGACCCACAACATGAGCGGCGCAGGCGGTGATCCCGGCCAGGCCGAGCTCGACTGGCTGGCGCGCTGCGCCCGTGGTGGCTTCGGCCTGCTCATTGCCGCCGCCACCCAGGTGCGGCCCGGCGGACGCTGCTGGGCGGGGCAGCCTGCCCTGATGACGGACGCCCAGCAGCAGGCCTTCACGGCCCTGGCCGACAGTGCGCGGCAGGCCGGGGCGCTGGCGGTGGTGCAACTGCATCACGGTGGGATGCGGGCTCTGCCAGAGCTGAACGACGGGGCGCCAGTCGGCCCGTGCGCGCTGGCGCCGGGCGGGCGTTACCCCCTCGGGGTCAAGGGGCTGAGCGAAGCGGAGATTCTGACGCTCATTGACGCCTTTGTTAGCGCTGCGGAGCGGGCCCATGGCGCCGGCCTGCACGGGGTCGAGCTGCACGCAGCCCACCACTTCCTGCTCTGCAACTTCCTCAACCCCCTGCACAACCGGCGCACCGACCGCTGGGGGGGCAGCCTCGCCAACCGGGGGCGGATCCTGGTGGAGATAGTGCGCGGCATTCGCGCCCGTCTACCCCGGGGTTTCCTGGTCGGGGTGCGTCTCTCCCCCGAGAGCTATGCCCATATCCAGGGCATCGAACTGGCCCATCAGCTGGCGGTGGCGCGCCTGCTGGCGGACGAGGGGATCGACTACCTGCACTTCTCCATGGGGGACAGCTTCAAGGCGGTGGCGGGGGATCCCGACGGCGGCGCCCTGCTGGAGGCGGTAAGGGTCGGGTTGGCCGGGCGGGTGCCGCTCATGGTGGCGGGCAAGATTAGCGACGCAGATTCGGCGGAGCGGGCTCTGGCCGGCGGCGCCGATCTGGTGGCGGTGGGCACGGCGGCCCTTGGCAATCCGGACTGGATGGAACGGGTGAGCCGCGGCCTGCCTCTGCATGCAGCCCCTTTCACGGCGGCGCACCTCACGGAGGTCGGCTTCACCCCAAGCGCCCTCGACTACCTGGCCAGCATGGGGGTGCTGGCCCCGCGCGATGCGGCCTGAGGGCTTTCATGAACGGTATGCGCTCGGCAGGCTGTTGAGCTGATGTGACAAGGCCCTCGTGAAGAGGGCCTTGTGCGTGTCAGGCGCCGAGAGGGAGCAGGTCGGCGTAGTCGTCGAGCGCCGGGAAGTGCTGGAAGGTGAGCGGCGGCATCTGGCTGTCGGGGTGACGGATGCCGAGCTGGTGGGCGATGCCGAACTCGGCCGAGGCGGCCAGGATCCGCTCGCTGTCATCCACGAAGAGGGTGCGGGCCGGGTCGAACGCCAGCCGCTCGGCCAGTGCCTGCCAGCAGTGCTGGCTCTCCTTCGACCACCCGAGCTCATGGGTGCTCACCATCAGATCGAGGTGCTGGGCGAGGCCGAGGCGTGCATCCTTCACCGACAGACTGGCGGGATGGGCATTGGTGAAGAGTACCACCTGCTTGCCGGCGGCCTTGAGTGCGGCCAGGAAGGGAATGACGTTGGGGCGCCACTGGATCTTCTCCAGGATCTCCTGTTTGAGGGCGCGGATGTCGAGCCCGAGCGTCCGGGTCCAGTAATCCACGCAGTACCAGTCGAGGGTGCCGTTGACCGCATGATAGTGGGTGTCTATCTGCGCCTTCGCCTCGGCCAGCGGCAGGCCGAGTCGCTCGGCGTAGCGCACCGGCACCAGGGTTTGCCACAGATGGCGGTCAAAATGGAGATCGATCAGGGTGCCATCCATGTCGAGCAACACGGTATCAATCTGGTGCCAGGGCAGGGGAGTCGACATGGGGCCTCGCGATGTCTGTGGTGATGGGAAAAACGGGGCGCATTATAACGGATTTTTCAGACATCTTTCCCCTCTTTGCCCCGTGGTGTTCGGCAGGGGAGTCGTTTACTCTTGAAACACGATTTTTTAACGAGCAGTCAGCCCCCGATGAGCGATCCCCACAAGCGCAATCCCGTCCACCTCAGTGTCGAGACCATGGCCCATGACAAGAGCAAGCCGGAGATCCTCAAGGCCGAGATCGTGGCCGAGAGCCGGCTGTTCAAGGTGGAGTCCCTTCACCTGAAATTCTCCAACGGCGAGGAGCGGGTCTACGAGCGGATGCGCGGCGGCAACCGGGGTGCCGTCATGGTGGTGCCCCTGTTCGATGCCCACACCCTGCTGCTGGTGCGTGAATACGCGGCGGGCACCCACTCCTACGAGCTGGGTTTCCCCAAGGGATTGATAGACCCCGGTGAAAATGCCTTCGAGGCGGGCAACCGGGAGCTGATGGAGGAGGCGGGCTTCGGGGCGAGCAGCCTGACCCTGCTCAAGCAGGTGTCGCTGGCGCCGGGGTATTTCTCCAGCCGGATGGACATCTTGCTGGCGCGGGATCTCTACCCCGAGCAGCGGGTCGGTGACGAGCCCGAGCCTCTCGAGGTGATCCCCTGGCCCATCAACCGGATCGACGAGTTGCTGGCGCGACCGGACTTCACCGAGTCTCGCAGCATCAGTGCCCTGCTGCTGGCCAGCAAATGGCTGGCGGAGTAGGGAAATTAGCCCGCAGAGGGTCTGTTTGGCAATCAGAGGCAGAGGTAAGCACCATGCAGGAGTTGTTGGCCTGGATACCCGAGGTCAAGGAGATCGCCCGTGAGGCGGGCAGGATCCTTCACGAGATCTATCGCGGCGGTCAGTTCGAACGCCAGTTGAAGGAGGATGCGACCCCGGTCACCAGTGCCGATCTTGCTGCCGATGCCTACCTCAAACAGGCGCTGGCAGCGCTCACTCCCCATGTCCCCGTGCTGACCGAAGAGGCGGCCGACATCCCCTTCAGCCAGCGTGCGAACTGGCGCCAGTACTGGCTGGTGGACCCGCTGGACGGCACTGGCGAGTTCATCGCAGGCAGCGGCGATTTCGCCACCCTGATCGCCCTGGTGCGGGACAATGTCCCGGTGCTCGGGGTCATCTATGCCCCCGAATCCGATCTGCTCTACTGGGCGGTGCGCGGTCACGGTGCCTTCAAGGAGGCGAACGGCGAGAGTCGTCCCATCAGCGCCATCCATCATGAACACGATCAGCCTGACTCCCTGGTGGTGGCCATCAGCCGCCGCCAGAAACTGGAGAACCTGACCCGTCGCCTCAACCCGGCCATCCACTACGAGCTGATCCCGCTCGGCTCCAGCTCCCTCAAGTCCTGCCTGGTGGCGGAAGGCGTGGCGGATTGCTACGTGCGCCTGGGCCCCACCGGGGAGTGGGATACCGCTGCCGCCCAGTGCATCGTGGAGGCGGCAGGGGGGCGCATCCTCAGCCTGGCGCTGCAACCGCTGAGCTACAACGAGACCGAGTCGCTGGAGAACCCGGACTTCATCGTGATGGGGGACCCGGATCTCGCCTGGGGTCGCATTCTGGCCCACTGACGGGTCGACCAGCTCGCAGGGAATGCAATCAGGCGACCACAGGGTCGCCTGATTGCATTGGTGTGATCAACTGGTTGGTTACGGGGATTTCAGGGAGATTCGCTAGTGATGGCGAGAACGGCAGTGGATCATCACATCCAATCTGGCTGCGCTGGCATAAATTTCAGTTAATTCTTAAAACATGCATTTCATCGAAACAAAAAATCGACGTCGGTTTTAATTTTGGTTTTATATTCCTAACTTTTGGTTAATGTCAGGATTAATTGAATAATCCGGGTTGAAATTTCCTCCCAATCTCACTGGTGGAACAGGGCTTTGCCAGTGAGATCTGCCAGTCTCCATTTTTGAGAATTAAATGCTAAAGGAGCACAATGTTTTTAGATTTTAATACTACGTAAAAGTGATTTATCGATGAGTTTATCTGCAGACGTCTCACGGGAGCTGTCCGGTTCCCACTCCACCATGGCCAGCACCGGCTGGCGTCGCCACGACACCCACTGGGTCATCAGCCTGTTCGGCACCGCCGTCGGCGCCGGCATTCTGTTCCTGCCCATCAACCTGGGTCTGGGGGGGATCTGGCCCCTCATCATCGTCGCCGTGCTGGCCGGTCCCATGACCTTCCTGGCCCACCGCGGGCTGGCGCGTTTCGTGCTCTCGTCGTCGCGCCCCCAGGCCGACTTCACCGAGGTGGCCGAGGAGCATTTCGGCAAGATGGCCGGGCGCCTCATCTCGGCGCTCTATTTCCTCTCCATCTTCCCGATCCTGCTCATCTACGGCGTCGGGCTGACCAACACGGTGGAGAGCTTCATGGTCAATCAGCTCGGCCTGGCCTCCCCGGATCGGGTGATGCTCTCCGGCGTGCTGGTGTTCGCCATGATCGCCGTGATGCTGGCCGGCGAGAAGGCGATGCTGCGGGCCTTCGCCGTCATGGTCTACCCGCTGGCAGCGATCCTGCTGGCCCTCTCCTGCTACCTCATTCCCCAGTGGCAGTGGCCGGAAGTGACCGCCTTTGAAGGCACCAGCTTCCTCAACACCGTCTGGCTGGCGCTGCCGGTCACCGTGTTCGCCTTCAGCCACGCCGCCGCCATCTCGGGCTTTGCCAACGTGCAGCGCCGGGAGTACGGGGAGCAGGCCGAAACCAAGAGCGGCCTGATCCTGCGCAACACCACCGTCATGCTGGTGGGCTTCGTGCTCTTCTTCGTCTTCTCCTGCGTGCTGAGCCTCTCCCCGGCCCAGCTGGCCGAGGCCAAGGCCCAGAACGTCTCCGTGCTCTCCTATCTCGCCAACATCACCGACAACCCGGTGATCGTGACCCTGGGGCCGCTCATCGCCTTCATCGCCATCAGCTCCTCCTTCCTCGGCCACTTCCTCGGTGCCCGCGAGAGCCTGAAAAGCCTGATCGCCAAGCCCACCGGCCTGCCGCTGGCGAAGGCGGACAAGCTCGGCATCGCCCTGATGTTCTTCGCCATCTGGGGCGCCGCCATCATCAACCCGGGGATTCTGGGGTTGATGGAGACCCTCTCCGGCCCCGTCATCGCCATGATCCTCTTCATCATGCCGGTGGTGGCCATCTACAAGGTGGAGGCGCTGGCCCGCTTCCGTCACCGTTGGGTCAACGGCTTCATCCTGCTGACCGGTGCCCTGGCGGTCTCGGCCCTGCTGTTCAGCCTGCTGAAATAAGCCAGGCCGTCAGCATCAAACAAGAGAGGCGACCCCGGGGGTCGCCTCTCTTGCTTCTGCTCTCTGGTTGCCTTGCCGTCGTCTCACCCCAGCTTGGCGCCGTTCTCCACCGCCTGCTCGGGGATGGCGATCACCACGGCGCCATCCGGGCGATAGAAGCCGGTCAGCAGAAACTCCGACTGGATGGGGCCTATCTGCTTGGGGGGAAAGTTCACCACAGCGACGATCTGGCGGCCCACCAGATCCTCCGGTCGATAGAGGTCGGTGATCTGGGCGCTGCTCTTGCGCACCCCGAGCTCGGGGCCGAAATCCGCCCACACCTTGTAGGCGGGGCGGCGCGCCTCGGGGAAGGGCTCGACCCGCACCAGGGTGCCCACCCTGAGCTCCACCATCTCGAAATCCTGCCAGCTTATGGTCTGCATCTTGGCTCCTCGTTGCCCATACCTTGCATGAGCCTCAGCATGCCTCGAGTGCCCGGGAATTGTCTTCGGCAAAGAGCCGACCGATTACGGCAGGCAGCCGTTTTGCCGGCGCCAGAGGGAAGGGGTCAGTCCGGTCTCGGCCAGGAAACGCTCGGCAAAGGCCCCCTGGTTCTGGTAGCCGCAGCGGCTGGCCACCTCGCCTATGGGCAGGGCGGTCTGGGCCAGCAGGGTGCGGGCCAGCGCCATGCGCCGCATTCTGAGGTAGTGGGAGACGCTCGTGCCCACCTGCTGGCGAAAGGCGTGTTTGAACTGGCTCAGGCCGAGGCAGGCGATGGCGGCGAGTTCCTCGTTGGTGAGGGGGTCTGCGAGGTGGGCTTCCATATGACGCTGTACCTTGGCGATACGAGGGGCTATGCGGGGAGCGACGGCGGGGCCCATGCCGCGTCCCTCGGTCAGCAGCCCGAGCCACACCTGATCCATGCCAGCCACGTGGCGCCCCTCGGCCACCATGCGGTGCAGGAAGGCGAGGTAGTGGCGCTGGGCCTCATCCAGCTCGACGAAGGGGTGGTCCCCCAGGGCTGCCGGCAGCCAGTGGCTCTCCTGCACCAGAAACACGTGCGCCGGGTCGGCGGCGTAGTCGTGGCGAAGGCCAGGGGCGATGATGCAGGCAAAGCCGGGCGCAAGCCGCCGCCCCAGGCCCTGCACCTCGATCTCGAGGGGGCCGACGAGGGGGATCACCAGCTGGGCGTGGTCATGACTGTGGCTCTGCATGTCGCTCTGGTAGTGACGCAGGCTGAAGGGGGAGGCGGCAGATAAGCATGACGCGGCACCGGGCCGCGTCATTGAAAGGGATGCATCGTTTGCCATGGGCAGCCGCATTACTCGGCGTCGAAGTCTTCGATCTCTTTGCCAAGGGCTTCCATGATGGCGCGGGCCTCGGCGGGGACGCTGTCCGGGTGATCCTTGCGCAGGTCGTCGTCACAGGGCAGCGGCTGGCCGGTGAAGGCGTGCAGGAAGGCTTCGCAGAGCAGCTCGCTGTTGGTCGCATGACGCAGGTTGTTCACCTGGCGACGGGTGCGCTCATCGGTCAACACCTTCAGCACCTTGAGCGGGATCGAGACGGTTATCTTCTTGACCTGTTCGCTCTTCTTGCCGTGCTCTGCATAGGGGCTGACGTAGTCGCCGTTCCACTCTGTACCCATGTTCCACCTGTAGTCGTTTGGCCGTGAGCGCGGATTTTAACCCTTAAGGAATTCAATGGCAATCCAACAGCAAAGCCATTTAGACGTCTAGAAGTGTTGACGGCTTTTTTAAGGTGGCGTAGTGTGGTGCACCATGGGCCGGCAGTCCGGCCAGCGAAAATGAGAGCGGGGCTGGACGACCCACGAGGCGGACCGGCTCCGGCAACCCATCAAGGAGAGTGACATGACCCACAAGGCCACCCTGGCGGTACGCACCGGGATTGAGACAGACACGCAGCACGGTGCCGTGGTGCCCCCCATCTATCTCTCCAGCAACTACACCTTTGCCGACTTTGGCGAGCCCCGTCAATACGACTATGCCCGCTCCGGCAACCCGACCCGCACCAATCTGGCAGACGCCCTGGCGGCCCTGGAAGGGGGGGCCGGCGCCGTGGTGACCGGCACCGGCATGGGGGCCGTTCACCTGGTGACCACGGCTCTGCTCAAGGCGGGGGATCTGCTGATCGCTCCCCACGACTGCTACGGCGGTACCTGGCGTCTGTTCGAGTATCTGGCGGCCAAGGGCCACTACCAGGTGCAGTTCGTGGATCAGGGAGACGAGGTGGCGCTGGCCGCCGCGCTGGCCCAGAAACCCGCACTGGTGTGGGTGGAGACCCCCTCCAACCCGCTGCTGCGGGTGGTGGACATCGCCGCCATCGCCGAGGCCTCCCACGGGGTGGGGGCCCAGGTGGTGGTGGACAACACCTTCCTCTCCCCCTTGCTGCAACAGCCCCTGTCCCTTGGTGCCGACGTGGTGGTCCACTCCACCACCAAGTACATCAACGGCCACTCCGACGTGGTAGGGGGTGTGGCGATCGCCAAGGATCAGGCTCTGGCCGACTCCCTGGTGTGGTGGGCCAACTGCCTGGGGCTCACCTCCGGTGCCTTTGACTCCTACCTCACCCTGCGGGGTCTGCGCACCCTGGCTCCGCGCCTGCGCACCCATCAGGAGAACACGGATCGCATCCTCGCCTTCTTGCAGCAGCAGCCGCTGGTCAAGCGGATCTATCACCCCAGCCTGCCGAGCCATCCGGGCCACGACATTGCGCGCCGTCAACAGTCCGGCTTTGGCGCCATGCTAAGTTTTGAGCTCGATTGCAACGAGACGGGGCTGCGCGCCTTCCTCGCGGGGCTGCGTCTCTTCTCGGTGGCGGAGTCCCTCGGCGGGGTGGAGAGTCTGGTGGCCCATCCGGCCAGCATGACCCACAGGGCCATGACCCCTGCGGCCCAGCAGGCGGCGGGCATCAGTGCCCAGTTGCTGCGTCTGTCGGTGGGGATCGAACACGGTGAGGATCTGGTGGCCGATCTGGCCCAGGGGTTTGAACAGGCGCAGTTGGCACAACAGGCAGAGCAGGTGAAGTAATGGAACAACAACAAGGAGAGTGTGTGGTGGCAACAGAGGCAGTCTTCAAGCGGCGCCATGTACACAAGTTCGGCGGCAGCAGCCTGGCGGATCCGGTCTGTTATCGCCGGGTCGCCAGCATCGTCGAGCAACAGGTGGGGGGCAACGAGCTGGTGGTGGTCTCCGCCGCGGGCAAGACCACCAACCGGCTGATCCAGCTGGTGGAGCTGGCGGAAGCGGGGGATGAGGCCGCAGGCGAAGCCATCACCGCCCTGCACGCCTATCAGCAAAGCCTGATCGACGGCCTGCTGGAAGGGGAGCTTCACCTCGATCTGAGCCAGCAACTGACGGGCGACATGCAGCTGATCGCCAAAACCCTGGAGGGGCAGTTTGACCGCTTCGAGCGCAACGGCCTGCTCGCCTTTGGCGAGGTGTGGTCCGCCCGCCTGCTGGCTGCCCTGCTCACCAGCCGGGGTGAGGCGGCCGCCTGGCTCGATGCCCGCAGCTTCCTGCGCGCAGAAGACGGCGCCCTCATCAAGGTGGATACCGCCCTCTCCAGCGAGCTGCTCAAGGCTCGGCTGGCCGAGCACGCCGGTCGCATCGTGGTGACCGGCTTCATCGCCGCCGACATGGAGGGGCGTTCCCTGCTGCTGGGGCGCAACGGCTCCGACTACAGTGCCAGCCTCCTGGCGGCGCTGGCGGACGGGGAGTCGACCACCATCTGGAGCGACGTGGCCGGGGTCTACAGTGCCGACCCGCGCCGTGTGAAAGAGGCGCGTCTGCTGGAGCGCCTGAGCCTGGCCGAGGCCAACGAGCTGGCGCGCCTGGGCTCCTCGGTGCTGCATTCGCGTACCCTGCAGCCGGTGGCCGACAGCCGTCAGCGCCTCACCCTGCGCTGCAGCTACAATCCGGACGAAGGCTGCACCCACATCCTGCGCCGTGCGCCCCGCTCCGGCGGTGCCCGCATCGTCTCCTCGGTGGATCAGATAGCCCTCATCGAGCTCAAGGTGCTGCCGCAGACTGACTTTGAGCAGACAGTGGCGGCCATCGAGGCCCATCTGGCCCGCCATCGCCTCCATCCGCTCACCCAGCAGCGCCAGCCGGATCGGCGGGTGCTGCGTCTGGCCTACACCCTGGAGGTGGCACAAGGGGCCTTCGAGGTGCTCCGTGACTTCCAGTTGCAGGGCAACTTTACCGGCCTCATCCAGAAGGAAGGGTTCAGCCTGGTCGCCCTGGTGGGGGCCGGCGTCACCGACAATGCCGAGCAGTGCCACCGTTTCTACCAGCTGCTGGCGGATCAGCCTCTGGAGTTCGTGCAGGTGGCCAAAGATGGCCTGAGCCTGGTGGCCGTGCTGCGCCAGATCGTGCTGGAGCCGCTGCTCATCGCTCTGCACAGTGCCCTGTTCAGCCGCCCGACCCGGGTCGGGCTGGTGGTGTTCGGCAAGGGCAATATCGGCGGTCACTGGCTGGGGCTCTACGCCCGCGAGAAGGCGCGCCTCGAGCATGAGCTCAATCTGGCACTCACCCTCTACGGGGTCTTCGACTCCAAGGGCGGGCTGCTGGACGAAGAGGGGCTGGATCCCCTCAAGGTACAGGACAACTTCAATCCCAAGCCGCTCATCTGGCCGGAGCTGCTCTCCCAGCTGGAGCAGCACAGTTTTGACTCCCTGATCGCGCTCGACATGACCGCCAGCGAGACGGTGAGCCGCTACTACCCGGACTTTGCCCAGCTCGGCATCCACATCATCGCCGCCAACAAGTTTGCCGGTGCCGCCGACAGCGAGTTTTACCAGCGCATCAAGCAGACCTGCCGCGACCATCAGGTGCAATGGCGCTACAACGCCACCGTGGGGGCCGGGCTGCCCATCCAGTCCAGTATCCAGATGCTGCGCCAGAGCGGTGACCGCATCCAGGGTGTCTCCGGCATCTTCTCCGGCACCCTCTCCTGGCTGTTCCAGCAGTATGACGGTACTCGCCCCTTCTCCGAACTGGTGGACGAGGCGTGGCAACACGGCCTGACCGAGCCGGATCCCCGGGAGGATCTCTCCGGTCAGGATGTGCGCCGCAAGCTGCTCATCCTGGCGCGGGAGGCGGGCTTCGAGCTCGACTCCGCCGACATCGAGCTGGAGAACCTGGTGCCGGTGGCCCTGCGCAAGGTGACTGCGGATCAGTTCATGGACAGGCTCAAGGAGCTGGATGACCCTATCCAGACCGCCTTCGAGGGGGCGCGCCGGGTCGGCAAGGTGCTGCGTTATGTCGCCCGCTTCGAGCACGACGGCAAGGCTCGCGTCGGGCTGGAGGCGCTGGAGCCCCATCACCCGTTTGCCAACCTCTTGCCCTGCGACAACGTGTTCGCCATCGAGAGCGACAGCTATCGCACCAACCCCCTGGTGATCCAGGGGCCGGGAGCGGGCCGGGAAGTGACGGCCGCCGCCATCCAGTACGATCTCTGGCAGATCTGTGCCAGCCTCTGAGGCTGCGTGACACGATGCAATGAGAAGAGGCGCCCCAGGGCGCCTCTTCTGTTATCGGGTGGCGGAGTTACCAGAACAACCGGCCCAGGAGGGGTGCGAGCAGCACGGTGGCCATGCCGGCGATCATCATCACCATGCTGGAGACCACCCCCTCCTCGTTGCCCATCTGATAGGCCCTGGCTGTCCCGGCCCCGTGAGCCGAGGCACCAAAGCCCGCGCCCTTGCCGAGGCGGCTGCGGATGGCGAGCACGGTGAGCACGCTTTCTCCCACCGCCATGCCGATGACGCCGGTCAGCACCACGAACAGGGCGGTGAGATCGGCGTTGCCACCCACGGAACGGGTCGCCTCCACCGCGAAGGGGGTGGTGATGGATCTCATGGCCATGCTGCGCTGCAACAGCTCCGAGAGGTTGAGCCAGCGGGCCAGCAGCACTGTGCTGCCCACCGCCATCACCACGGACGCCACGACCCCGACCGAGAGGGAGAGCCAGTGGCGGCGCATCAGCTGGCGATTCTCGTAGACGGGCACCGCGAAGGCGACGGTAGCGGGGCCCAGCAGCCAGAGCAGCCAGTGGGATTCGGCCATGTAGTCCCGGTAGGGAATGTGGAACAGCATCACCACGGCCACCAGCAGGGTGGGGGCCAGCAGCAGCGGCATCAGGGGCAGGATGCGCTTTTTGCCATAGAGCCACTTGCTGGCGTAGTAGAAGAGCAGGGTCAGGGCTAAGCAGAGCAGGCCGAGCAGGGTATCAGACATGGCGGCGACTCCGGCGGGCCAGTTTCAGCTCGAGGCGATAGACCCTGTCCACCACCAGCGCCGTAGTGCCGAGCACCAGCACGGTGCTGACGATCAGGACCACCATGATGCGCCACCCCTCCTGCAGCAGCAGCTCCTGATAGTTGACCACGGCCACCACGGCAGGGACGAAGAAGAGCAGCATCTCAGCCAGCAGCCAGCGGGCCCCGGCACTGAACCACTGGGCCTTGACCACCCCGAGCAGGATGCAGACCAGCAGCAGCAACATGCCAGTGAGGTTGGCGGGCAGGGGCAGGTGCAAGGTGCGCACTGCGATGTCGGCCAGCAACCAGATGGCCGCCAGCAGGGCGATTTGGAAGGGGGTTTGCAACCAGCGAAGGCAGAGGGTTTTCATGGCAAGCGTCTTTCTGTGAACCTGCTCACAGTATAGAGAGGGACCAAACCTGCAAAAAATGAATTTAAATTATCAAAATCATGCCAAAGAGGCATGATTTAGCCAGCCATCCCCGTCAAGAGAGCACCATGGATATTCGAGCCCTGCGTTACTTCGTCGAGCTGGTGCGGGAGCAGAGCTTCACCCGCGCCTCCGAGAAGCTGTTCGTCACCCAGCCCACCATCAGCAAAATGATCCGCAACATGGAAGAGGAGCTGGGCCAGCCCCTGCTGAGCCGGGTCGGTCGCCGCTTCACCCTGACCGACAGCGGCCTGGTGCTGTTCAATCGGGCCCAGACCATCCTGGCGGAGATGCAGCAGCTGGAGGCGGAGCTGGCGGATCTGCAGAGCCTGCAATCCGGGCGTCTTGCCCTCGGCATCCCGCCCATGGTGGGCCATGTCTATGCGGATCTCATTCGTACCTATCGCAGCCGCTACCCCGGTGTGGAGCTCTCCATCGTCGAATATGGCGGGCGGCGCATCGAGCAGGCGGTGCTGGCGGGGGAGCTGGATCTCGCCATCACCATGCTGCCGACCAGGGAAGAGGGGGCCCTCTGCGCCCTGGATCTGGACAGTTACCCCATCCGGGTGGTGCTACCGGACCTGCCCCGCTGGCGCGAGGGTGGCGAGATCCGGCTAGAGGCTCTGCGGGACGAACCCTTCCTGCTCTATACCCAGGCCTTCACCCTGAGCGAGCGGCTGGAGCAGGCCTGCGAGCAAGCCGGGTTCGTGCCCCAGGTGGCGGCCCGCAGCAGCCAGTGGGACTTCCTCACCGCCATGGTGCGAAGCGGCATGGGGGTCGCCTTCCTGCCAGAGCCCATCTGCCGGCGGCTGACGCCGGACGGGCTGGTGTTGCGCCCTCTGGCCCCGGCGCTGAGCTGGCGACTCGGGGTGATCTGGCCAGGGGATCGCTACCTCTCCCGCACCGCCGAGGCCTGGCTTGCCCTGTGCCGCGAGCAGGGCTGAGGGGCGGGCCTGGGGTTAGGGGGTCCCCGGTGACGCCATGCCTGTGACGAAGCGGGCATAGGCTGCGGAGTGTCGCACCTCCTCAATCTCGTCCCACACCTGTTGGCTGAGATCGGGGTGGGCCTGATGGAAGGGGTGGGAGAAGATGAGGTAGTAGGGTTTTTCGACCAGGGGAGGGGTGATCCGCTCGAGTGTGGCCTGCAGCTGCGGGTGGGCGGCCAGGGTCCGTTCTGCGACCCCGGTTTGCAGGGCGGCGGCAACGGCGCGCTGCATCGCGACCTTCTTGAGCAGGATCAGTGGCTCCCTGCTGGAGTCATCCACCCTGACACCGCTCTCCTGCAGCTGGGCGACGATGGAGAAACCGGACTGTGCCGCAATGACGCCATGGGCGACGAGCTGCCGGCCATCCCAGCGAACCTGTCCGCCTTTTGGCTGGTAGAGGCTGTAGCTCTCGGTAAGCAGGCGCTTGGCGGGATCCGGTGCCCCGTGTCGCATGGGATAGACCCCTATGGTGCGAGCACGCTCTTCGCTGTAGCTCAGCTTGACGGCTGCATCGAGCTGGCCCTGGCTGACGAGGGAGAGGCAGCGTTTCCAGGGAAGGGGGGTGAGAATGATGGGATGCCCGATCCGGTTTGCCACCTCCTTGAGGTGGAACTGCACTATCCCCTCGCCGGACATCAGCAACCAGGGAGGCGAATCACTGTTCTCCATGCAGGCACGAATGCTGCCGGGGGCGGCCATGACGCAGATCGGCAGCAACCAGAGCAGCAGCGCCAGGCAGAGAGTGCGCAAGGGGAGCCTGCCTGACAGGGGAGAACCGGCGAGCCAGTCAGGGAGCGATACCAAAGTCATCCCTCATCGGGTCATAGAGATAGGCGCGGTAGTCGGTGCTCTCGTCGGGCAACTGCGGGTTGGTCAGCCGGAAGATCTGGCGTGAATCGAGCCGGGCAAAGACCAGGGAAGGCTGGAAATGATGGCGCCAGAGGCGCTGCAGGGAGCCATCTTTCCAGGCCAGTTGCAGGCCGCGCAAAAGGCGCTCGCGCTCCTTGCTGTAGGTGGCGTGGCTATAGAGGGAGTGGATGAGCGGATAGAAGAGGGCGACATGGCTATCCACGGTCAGCCCCGGCAGGCCGGGTCTGTGGTTTTTCCACTCGCTCAATATCTCGTTGGCACCACGGCAGAAGAGATCGATCCGGCCACGGGCCACCAGGCGAAACAGTGACTCATAGTTATCCACCTCCTGCACCCTGAAGCCGTTGTAGCGCAGGATGTCGGCATCCCGCCAGCCTGTGCCCACCCCTTGCGTGAACTGCTGCAACTGGGACAGGATGTGAACCCCGGCCAGGGCCTGGGCACGGGCGCTGCCGACAAAACAGACCCGGTAGCCGAGAACACCCAGATCGATGGGGAAGAGGACCAGGGTGACGCCGGGTTGAGGGATCTCCTGGGGCCAGCTGTCGACGATGAAGAGGGCATTCTTGCCCGGCGTTTGCACTTCGAGCCGCATCCTCGCCTTGTTCATCCTGATGGCGTCGAGCAGTTCATAGTCGCCGTAATCGGGCCGTGTTTTCTCCAGCGCCAGCCGCATCGCCGCCCGGTAATAATTCATGCGGACATCCTGTTGGGTTTCCCCGGTGATCAGGGTGAAGCGGGTGGCCGCCATCGTGAGGGACGGGAGGGAGAGGGCGAGCAAAAGGAGCAGGATTCGATGCATCTTGACCGGGTTCGGCAACGGGATTGTGCCCAGTATAGACGGGCCATTCCCGTCGACACAGCGCTATCAGGCTCTGGCAGATCTGACCTCTTGATAAGGGGGTCATGCGGATTTCATCAAGAGACCCAGGCGACGACATAGCTGGCGCAGCGTCTGGTTGTCGAGGCAGCCAAAGCCGAGCAGCCACCCTTCCAGCGTCGGCGGGCCCAGGTAGAACTGGCCCAGATGGCGCAGCCCCAGCCCGCAGGCGTTGGCGGCATCGGTCCAGCGCGCCTCGCCACCGGGGGGCAGCAGCACGGCGCACTGCAGGCCGGCACCGCTGTGGATGGGGGTGAGCCCCGGGCAGTGCTCGGCCAGTTCCGCCAGCAGCAGATCCCGTCTGCTCTGGTAGATAAGGCGGCTCTGTCGCAGGTGGGTGGCGAAGTGCCCGCCCCGGATGAAGTCTGCCGTGACCGCTTGCTGCAACTGGTTGCTGTGGCCGTCGACGGCGGCCCGGGCGCGGCAGAAGGAGTCCATCAGCGGCCTGGGCAGCACCAGGTAGGCGAGGCGCAGCGAGCCGAACAGCACCTTGCTGAAGGTGCCCACATAGATCACCCGCCCCTGGCCGTCGAGCCCCTGCAGGGCGGGCAGCGGACGCTGATCATACTGGTACTCCCCGTCGTAATCGTCTTCCAGGATCCAGGCGCCGTGACGCTCTGCCTCGGCCAGCAGCGCCATGCGGCGGGGCAGGCTCATGGGGACGCCAAGGGGATACTGGTGTGCCGGGGTGCAGTAGATGAGGCGCGGTGCAGGATGATCCCCATGAGGGTTGAGCCCCTCTTCATCCACCGGCACCGGATGCACCCGGGCACCGGCGCTCTCCATGGCGGTGCGAGCCCCGGGATAACCGGGGTCTTCCACCCAGACGGTGTCACCGGCATCGATGAGCAACTGGGTCGCCAGCAGGATCCCCTGCTGGGAGCTGGTGAGGATCAGGATCTGATCCGGCTCGCACACCACGCCGCGTGACTGCACCAGATAGCTGCTGATGGCGGCGCGAAGTTCCCCAAGCCCCTGGGGATCCCCGTAGTTCATCCAGTCGCTGGCGCGCTGGCGCCACTGTTGCTGCATCAGCCGACCCCAGAGTGCCTGGGGGAAGAGACGGGGATCCGGCTGGCTGGAAGCAAAGGTGGTGCCCACCTCGGGCACGTCGTGACAGGCGCCACCCAGGGCCATCTCCTGACCGCGACGGGAGAGGCCCGCCGCTGACTGGGGCGGGCGCGGCGCGGGGCGCACCGCCGCCAGGGCGACAAAGCTGCCGGCGCCCACCTTGCGCACCAGATACCCCTCCGCCTCGAGCCGGCCATAGGCCAGTTCCACCGTGCTGCGGGAGATACCGAGATCCCGGGCCAGGAGACGGCTGGCGGGCAGGCGGCTGTGCAGGGGCAGGTGGCCCGCCAGGATGGCCTCGCGCAGGGTACGCACCAGTTGTTCGTGCAGGGGCAGATCCCCTTGCTGCTGGCTGGCGAAGAGCGTTGGCAGAACGGTCATGGTGTGCTCCCGTTGGCGCGGGGGTTGCGCCTCTTTCGAGGCAGGGATCCTGCCCGCAGGGCATGGCGCGGCTGTGGGGCTGGCGACCGACGGGCAGAGCGGGTGGGGTGGATGGTCATGGTGGCGGCTCGATGAAATTGGTCTGCCCATATTGGCAAAATTGGTCGGCGTGGCAAGGCCATTTTGTCGCTACATTGGTGGTCACAGGGTGGCGCCAGCAGGCGGCACGGATTGGCAACACAAGGAGTCTGCATGTCGGAATACAGTGCCACCATCAGTTGGCAGCGGGGGGAGCATGAGCCCTTCGTCGATCAGCGTTACAGCCGGGCCCATGAGTGGGCGTTTGATGGCGGGGTCAGGGTGCCGGCCTCCTCCTCTCCCCATGTGGTGCCGCTGCCTTACTCGGTGGCGGAACATGTGGACCCGGAAGAGGCGTTTGTGGCGGCCCTCTCCAGTTGCCACATGCTCACCTTCCTCTGGTTGGCGGCGAAGGCGGGCTATCGGGTAGAGAGCTACCGGGACGACGCGGTCGGCATCATGGCGAAAAACGGGCAAGGTCGCCTCGCCATGACCCGGGTCACCCTGCGTCCCAGGGTGATCTTCGGGGGAGAGCAGGAGCCCGCCCTGGCCGCTCTGGAGCAGTTGCACCACCAGGCTCATGAGGAGTGCTTCATCGCCAACTCGGTCAACACCGTCGTCACCACAGAGATCGTCATCTAGTCATCAGGAGCGTTCAGGATGAGTCATGTATTGAGCACAGGGGTGGCAGGGGCCGCCGAAGCCAGCGCCTTTTTCGAGGCCCAACTGAAGTTTCGTACCGATCCGGCGGATCTGGCCGCCGATCTGCTGGCCGGGGCGGCGGGGATCGTGGTCATCGATACCCGCTCCCCCGCACACTATGCCGAGGGGCACATTCCCGGCGCCATCTCCTTCCCCCACAGGACCATGACGGCGTCGACCACGGCGTTACTGGACCGGAACCTGGTGTATGTCTGCTATTGCGACGGCATCGGCTGCAACGGTTCGACCCAGGGGGCCTACAAGCTGGCGTCCCTCGGGTTTGAGGTCAAGGAGTTGATAGGGGGTCTGCACTGGTGGCGTCAGGACGGTTTCGCCGTCGCCACGGGCAGCGAGCCCGGAGGGCTGCTGGAAGGGGGAATTGCCTGTGCCTGTTGAACGTTGCAATGAGGGGGGCGAGGCCTCCCTGTCCGGCGCCGCCCTTTTCAACGACTTTGGGCAGCCTCTGGGGCGTGCGCTGCCAGAATGGCACGGCGCCGAGTTCCCTCCCCACCGCGCACTGCATGGCTGGGGCTGTCGTCTCGAGCCCCTTGATCCCGAGCGCCACCTGGGGGATCTGTGGCAGGCGTTCGGTGCCGACAGCGGGGCCATGTGGACTTACCTGACCAGCGGCCCTTTCGCGGACGAGGCCGCCATGGGGGTCTGGCTGCGGGAGGTTGCCACCAAGCGGGATCCCCAGTTCTACGGCATCATCGACGAGGGGAGCGGACGGGCGCTGGGACTGGCGAGCTACCTGCGCATCGATCCCCTGGCGGGCAGCATCGAGGTGGGCTGGCTGCACTTCTCCCCCGCCATGCAGCAGTCACGGCTGGCGACGGCGGCCATGGTGTTGATGATGGCCAATGCCTTTGCCCTGGGATACCGGCGCTACGAGTGGAAGTGCAATGCCCTGAACCTGCCTTCGCGCCAGGCGGCCCTGCGCCTGGGCTTTCACTATGAGGGGACCTTCCGTCAGGCGCGGGTGGACAAGGGACACAACCGGGATACGGCCTGGTTCTCCGTCATCGACAGCGAGTGGCCCGCCCTGAAAGGGTGCTTCGAGCGCTGGCTGGAGGACGGCAACTTCGACCATGCCGGGCGTCAGCGTCGCCGACTCTCCGAACTGACCGCCGCCTGCCGCTCTGGGGCGTGTTGAGGGCGGCAGATCACCCGCCGGGACGGGGCGGTTTCCGGTGCCGGGGCTTTGGGTATCCTTCGCACACAAGGCGCCAGATCCGATATCCAGACGCAAGAGGCGCCAGTCATGGCGCCTCTTTTGTTTGTTCAGTCGTGGTGATCGCCGATGGGGGCCGCAATCCAGTTCATCAGCCGGACCATGTCCCCGGGGGCCACGCCGACCGAGAGCCCCCGCTTGCCACCGCTCACCAGGATCTCGTCGAAGGCCATGGCGGAATCATCCAGCACGGTGGGCAGCAGCTTCTTCTGGGCCAGGGGACTGATGCCGCCCACCTTGTAGCCGGTCAGCTTTTCGGCTTCCGCCGGCTTCATCATCTCCACCTTCTTGAGCCCGGTGGCCTTGGCGAGCTGCTTGAGGCTGCACATGCCCGAGGAGGGCACGATGGCCACCACCGCCTGCTTGTCGTGATGGGCGAGCAGGGTCTTGAACACCTGCGCCTCGGGCAGACCCAGCTGGGTAGCGGCATGCTTGCCGAAGTCGTCGTGGGCTTCACACTCGTAGGGGTAGAGCCTGTGGGGGATCTTGAGCTTTTTCAGCAAGTTGATGGCGGGTGTCATGGGGTCTCCTCGAACCGTGGCAAGGCCAGACAGTCTGCGCCCGGGAGCCGGATGTGGCAAGAACCAGTCTTCACACCCAATCGGGGCCTGTGTTAGCGTAACCGGGTGCCGGATCCTATGATTTGGGCACTTGTCCCCGCATTCCAATGCAATGCGCCGGCGATCGAAAGGAATCGTAGCCATGAATACCACAGCACTTTGCGCTCGCGATATCGACGCGGTGGATCGTTATGAGGCCCTCGCCAGGCTGACCGCCCTTGATCGGGCCTATGGCATGGTCGAGTTCGATCTCGATGGTCACATGGTGTCGGTCAATCCCCTGTTTTGCGACATGCTGGGCTATCCCCCCGAAGCGCTGGTGGGCCAGTCCCATCTCATGCTCTTGCCGCCGGATCTGCAGGCCGAGCATGATCTCTTCTGGCAGAAGGTATTGGGTGGCGAGATCCAGTCGGGGGAGTTTCGCCGGGTCAGGCAAGGTGGCAGCCCCCTCTGGCTCCATGCCACCTACATGCCCGTGAGCGACGAGGCCGGCACCCTGCTGGGGGTGGTCAAGCTGGCGCACGACATTACCTCGGCGGTGATGGCCAAGCAGCGGGTCGAGCAGCAGAGCCAGCTGTTTGACATCGTGGTGGCCGCGCACCAGAGTTTTCTGCTCGATCGCAATCTCGGCTCCGCCTGCGATACCGTCTTCGAGCGCCTGCTGAGCGTGAGCGAGAGCTCCTATGGTTTCATCGGCATCATCCAGTACGAGGATGGTCGTCCCAGTCTCTATGTCCCCTCCATCTCCAATGTCTCCTGGGACGAGGCGACCCACGCCTGGTATGAGCAGCAGCGCCAGAGTCGGGGCGGGCTCATCTTCAGCAAGCTCGACAACCTGTTTGGGCACGTGGTGACCCACAATACCCTGGTGTGCTGCAACGATCTGCCGAGCCATCCAGCCAGTCGCGGTGTCTCCCCCCGTGGTCATCCACACCTGGAGAGCTTCCTCGGCATTCCCATCCGCCACAAGGGGGAGGCGATCGGCATGATCGCCCTGGCCAACCGCCCGGGCGGCTTTGACGAGACCCATGTCAGCCTGCTCGAGCCCCTCACCACGGCCCTTGGCACCCTTATCCACGCCCGCAACCTGGAGGACGAGCGCAGCCGCATGGAGCGGGTGCTGCGCCTCAACGCCGAGCACGACTTCTTGACCAAGCTGCCCAACCGCAGCAGCTTTTTCCAGCAGGCCAACGTGTTGCTGGATCACGTCCAGCACCATCCCGCCGAAGGGGAGGCCTGCTGCCTGGCCTTGATAGATATCGACTTCTTCAAGCAAATCAATGATGTATATGGGCACCTTGCCGGAGATGCCGTGCTGGCGTCGCTGGCGGGGCTCCTGATGCAGGCGGTGCGCAGCAAGGATCTGGTGGCGCGATTTGGCGGGGAGGAGTTCATCCTGCTGCTGCGGGGCACGACCCTGGAGGAGGCCCACAGCATCATGGAGCGCATCCGGCGCCAGGTGGAGCAGCACACCTTCCTGTACCAGCACCAGGCGATCACCGTCACCATCAGCGTGGGGCTCACGCCCTATCAGATGAGTTACAGGCGCATGGATGACTGGCTTCAATGCGTGGACCAGCGACTTTACGAGGCAAAACGTCGAGGTCGCAACCAGGTATCCTGATGAGAGGCCATATCGCGAAATAAAATCAGGGCGCCATCATGGCGCCCTGATTGTTGTGGATGTTTTTTTCCCTTAGAGGGGGCTGTGCTGGCGGCAATATCGGGATCCCCGTGCCCGGCAGGGACGAAAAAGGGCGCCGGGGCGCCCTTGTTTGCAACGGTCCGGGATCAGCCGGTGTTGCGCATGCCGGCGGCGATGCCGGCGATGGTGACCATCAGCGCCTGATCCAGCTCGGGGTGCAGGGTCTCCGGGTGGTTGCGGGAGCGATTGAGCAGCTCGGCCTGCAGCACGTTGAGCGGGTCTGTGTAGGGGTTGCGCAGCTTGATGGACTCCTTGATCCAGGGCTGATCGTCCAGCAGGTCGCCCTGCGGGCGCAGTTTCAGCACCACCTCGATGGAGTCGGCAAGCTCCTGACGCAGCTGCTTGCCGAGTGCCCACAGGTTCTCCGGCACCAGGCGGGTGTCATAGTATTCCGCCAGCCAGAGGTCGGCCTTGAGGAACACCATCTCCAGCATTTCGAGACGGGTGCGGAAGAAGGGCCACTGGCGGCTCATCTCGTCCAGCACGCTCTTCTGGCCGTCGTCGATGGCCTGTTGCAATCCCTTGTGGGCGCCGAGCCAGGCTGGCAGCATCAGCCGGTTCTGGGTCCAGGCGAAGATCCAGGGGATGGCGCGCAGGCTCTCGACACCGCCGTTGGGCTTGCGCTTGGCGGGGCGGGAACCGAGCGGCAGCTTGCCGAGCTCCATCTCCGGGGTGGCGGCACGGAAGTAGGGCACGAAGTCCGGGTGACCGCGCACGATACTGCGGTAGTGATCACAGGAGACAGACGCCAGCTGCTCCATCACGGCGCGCCAGCTCTCTTTCGGCTTGGGCGGCGGCAGCAGGTTCCCCTCCAGCACGGCGCTGGTGTAGAGGTTCAGGCTCTGGATGGCCACTTTCGGCAGGCCGAACTTGAAGCGGATCATCTCCCCCTGTTCGGTGACCCGCAGGCCGCCGCGCAGAGATCCCGGGGGTTGCGACAGGATCGCCTGATGGGCGGGGGCGCCGCCACGGCCGACGGTACCGCCGCGGCCATGGAACAAGGTGAGGCGGATGTTGTTGGCTTCAGCCAGCGCCACCAGGGATTCCATGGCGGCGTACTGGGCCCAGCCAGCGGCCATCATGCCCGCATCCTTGGCGGAGTCGGAGTAGCCGATCATCACGTACTGACGGCCCTGGATGTAACCGCGATACCAGTCCACCGACAGCAGGCGTTCCATCACGGCGGTGCCCGCCATCAGGTCTTCCTGGGTCTCGAACAGCGGGGCCACCGGCATGCGGAACTTGCAGCCAGCTTCCTTCAGCAACAGCTGGACCGCCAAGACATCGGACGGGGCACCGGCCATGGAGATGATGTAGATGCCGAACGCATCGGGGTCGTGCTGGGCGATGACGCGACAGGTGTCGATGGTCTCGCGGGTCTCGGCACTGGGATCCCAGTCGCTCGGGATGAGGGGGCGGCGGGAGTTCAGCTCGCGCAGCAGGAAGGCCTGCTTGTCCTCTTCGCTCCACTCGGCGTAGTCGCCCACACCCAGGTAGCGGGTCAGCTCGGAGAAGACCTGGCCGTGACGCTCGCCATCCTGACGGATGTCCAGCTTGACCAGGTGGATGCCGAAGCAGGCCAGCTTGCGCAGCACGTCCAGCAGCATGCCGTCGGCGATGTTGCCCATGCCGCAGGCATGCAGGGAGTGGTAGCAGAGCTCCAGGGGCTCGCGCAGCTGGGCGGTGCTCTTGACCAGATCCCGGCTCTCGCTCGCCTGGCCCTGTACCTTGGCGGTCAGGTACTCCTGGGTCTCGCGCAGTTGCTCGCGCAGCTCGCGTACCAGAGCGCGATAGGGCTCGGGATTGTCGCCGACCCGGGCACGCACGGCGTCGGTGCAATCGGCCATGGAGAGCTCGGAGGTAAGCTCCTTGATGTCCTTGTAGAACAGGCTCACCGCCATCCAGCGGCCCAGCTCCAGCACTTCGGCGGTCACCTTGGCGGTGACGAAGGGGTTGCCGTCGCGGTCACCGCCCATCCAGGAGGTGAACTTGACCGGCGCGGCGTCCAGCGGCAGCCGCACACCCAGATGGTGTTGCAGGCGCTCGTCCAGATTGCGCATGAATTCGGGGATGGCCGGCCACAGGCTGTTTTCCACCACGGCGAAGCCCCACTTGGCTTCGTCCACCGGGGTCGGGCGCTGTTCGCGGATCTCGTTGGTGTGCCAGGCCTGGTTGACCAGTTGCTCGATGCGACTCTGGATCTTGTCCCGCTCGCGGGGCAGCAGATCGGAGAGTTCCAGGGCCTCGAGGCAGTCGTTGAGCTGCACGTGCTTGTGGATCAGGGTACGACGGGTCACCTCGGTGGGGTGAGCGGTCAGCACCAGATCGATGTCCAGCTCGCGCACGGCCTGGATGATGGCCTCCTGGGACAGGTTGGAGGCTTTCAGCTTGTCGAACATCTGCTCCAGCGGGTCCGGGGTGCAGACCTGCTCTTCGCAGCGACGGGAGATGGTGTGGAACTGCTCCGCCACGTTCGCCAGGTTGAGGAACTGGCTGAAGGCACGGGCCACGGGCAGCAGTTCGTCATCGGAGAGGGTACGCAGGGTGTCGAGCAGGCGCTCTCTGTCAGCCTCGTTCCCCTTGCGGGAAGACTTGGCCAGTTGGCGAATGGTCTCAATCTTGTCGAGGAAGGCCTGCCCCTGATGATCCTTGATGGATTTACCCAGCAGTTGGCCCAACATGCCTACGTTGGCCCGTAGTGCGGCGTACTTTTCGTTCATTCCACATCCTTATTTTGTTGGTGCCTCCTGACCTTCCAGGCGGGAGGCGACCTCACTTATTGTTGTGCGATTACAACATATGCTCCGTCATCTTAGGGGGACAATCTACCCAGATTGTCTGCGCAAGGTCAAATAACAAGCCGATTCAGAACATGTATTTCCCTCACCTGTCCCAAGGCGCCTGTCATGTAACTTACTTACATCCCTATTTGGCTAGACGCAGAAGCGCCGGATCAGGTGCTGCAGCACCGCCGTGGTCGGTTTGACGAACGACAGATCCAGGTATTCATCGGGCTGGTGGGCCTGGGTGATATGGCCTGGGCCCATCACTATGGTCTCGCAACCCAGCTGCTGGATAAAGGGGGCTTCGGTGCAATAGTTCACGGACTCGGCGGCCCGGCCGCTCGCCTTTTCCGCCTCCCGCACCAGCTCGGAATCATCCTGGCAGGCATAGGCCGGAATGGGTTCGTGCAGGTGCTGCAGGTGCAGGCAGCCGGGCTGGTGGATCTCGATGGGGGAGAGCGCCTCTTTCAGCATGCCCATCAGCTCGTCGGGACCCACCTGCGGGGTGGGACGCATGTCGATGTGCAGCTCGCAGCAGCCGCAGATGCGGTTCGGGCTGTCGCCCCCCTGGATGTAGCCGAGGTTCAGGGTGGGCTGGGGCACGGCGAAGCGGTGATCCGCGTACTTCTCCTTCAGATCCTGCTGGAGCCTGAGCACCTGACCCATGGCCTTGTGCATGATCTCCATGGCATTGACGCCGTTGGCGGGATCCGAACTGTGGCCGCTTCGGCCTGTGATGCGAATAGCTTCCGACATGTGGCCCTTGTGGGCCACCACGGGCACCAGCCCGGTGGGTTCGCCGATCACCGCGTAATCGGGTTTGAGTTCAGCTGCGGCGGCGATGGCGCGGGCCCCGGCCATGGTGGTCTCTTCATCGGCGGTGGCCAGGATGCGCAGCGGCTTGCTCAGGGTCTTGAGGTCGACCTCCTTGAGCGCTTCCACGATAAAGGCGAAGAAGCCCTTCATGTCGATGGTGCCGAGCCCGTACAGGCGGTTGCCCTCTTCGGTCACCTTGAAGGGGTCTTTGGTCCAGGCTCCTTCATCGAAGGGAACGGTATCCGTGTGACCCGCGAGCAGCAGCCCCCCTTCTCCCTGACCATAGGTCGCCACCAGGTTGAACTTGCCCGGCAGATCCGGCAGGGCCGTGACCTCGCACTGGAACCCAAGCTGGCCGAACCAGTCGGCCAGCAGCCGGATCACCGCCTCATTGCTCTGATCCCAGCGAGTATCCGTGCTGCTGATAGAGGGAATCGCAATAATATTCTTATAAAGTGAAAAAAAATCCAGTTTGGCCATCAGCTCCTCCTTGCGTCCCCGGAGTGTTTCTGTTAGAAAATACAAATGCAAAGTGAGTGCATGAATATTCTGTTCGAGTGCTCATCGACAAGGCCTCTAGTTGTAAGGGAAAGTTAATGTTCTGTCACCTGATCTGTAACCGACGACGCATATCCGCCTGAATTGCCCCTCCGCACTCGTTGCATCAAAGGGGCGATAGCCGACCCCTTGCACCGCAGCACCATGCTGTGAATTTCGAACCCAGACTTGGAATACTCAAACATGCTTAAGACCGTTATCGTCGGTGCCAGTGGCTACGCGGGGGCCGAACTGGCCGCTCTGGTCCAGAACCATCCACAACTCGAGCTGTTCGGCCTCTATGTTTCCGCCGGCAGCCAGGACGCCCACAAGCGCTTCTCTTCCCTGCATCCCCAGTGGGTGGGCAAGCTGGATCAGCCGCTGCTGCCCCTGGACGAAGACGGCATGACCCGGATCCTGACCCAGGCCGATCTGGTGGTGCTGGCCACTGCTCACGAGGTGAGTGCAGAACTCGCGCCCAAGTTCCTGGCCAAGGGGTTGCCGGTGTTCGATCTCTCCGGTGCCTTCCGGGTCAACGATCAGCAGTTCTACTCCTCCTTCTACGGCTTCACCCACGAGAATGAGCAGTGGCTGGAGCAGGCCGCCTACGGTCTGGCCGAGTGGAATGCCGATGCCGTCAAGGCCGCTCAGCTGATTGCCGTGCCGGGATGCTACCCGACCGCCTCCCTGTGCGCTCTCAAGCCGCTGCAACAGGCCGGGCTGATTGCCCAGGGGTGGCAGCCCATCATCAATGCGGTTTCCGGCGTCTCCGGGGCCGGTCGCAAGGCCGCCATCAACACCAGTTTCTGCGAAGTGAGCCTCAATCCCTACGGCACCTTCAATCACAGGCACCAGCCGGAGATCAGCCACCACCTCGGCAAGGAGGTGCTGTTCCAGCCCCACCTCGGCAACTATGTGCGGGGCATCCTGGCCACCATCTATGTGCAACTGGCGGAAGGGGTGACGCACACCCAGGTGGGTCAGGCCTACCTCAAGGCCTACGAAGGCAAGCCGCTGGTACGCCTCACCGGCCAGATGCCCTCCATCCGCGGCGTGGCGAGCACGCCCTACTGCGACATCGCCTGGCAGCAGCAGGGCAACATGCTGGTGGTGGTTTCTGCCATCGACAACCTGCTCAAGGGGGCCGCCTCGCAAGCCATGCAGTGCATAAATATCAAGTTTGGTTTTGAACCGGCCACCGGCCTGATTTAACGCTTTAAGAAAGGATCGAGAAGATGGACAAGCAGACGCTGGTAATCAAGTTGGGTGGTGCCCTGATCGAGAACGACGAGGCCCTGACCGCCCTGTTCGCCACCCTGAAGACCTTCCTGGATGATCAGCACCGTCCTCTGGTGCTGGTGCACGGTGGTGGCTGCCTGGTGGACGACCTGCTCAAGGGGCTGGGCATGACCTCCACCAAGAAGAACGGCCTGCGGGTGACCCCGTTCGAGCAGATCCCCGTGATTGCCGGTGCCCTGGCCGGGACCGCCAACAAGATGATGATGGCCAAGGCCATCTCCACCGGCATTCCTGCTGTGGGTCTGTGCCTCGCCGACGGCGGTCTGTGCCAGGTGACCCAGCTCGATCCGGATCTCGGTGCGGTCGGTGACTGCAAACCGGGCAACCCGGCGCTGGTGGCCGGCATCCTGGGGCAGGGCTTCCTGCCGGTGGTGAGCTCCATCGGCATTACCGCCGACGGACAGATGATGAACGTCAATGCGGATCAGGCGGCCACCGCCATCGCCGAAGCGCTGGGCGCCGATCTGGTGATGCTGTCGGATGTGAGCGGCATTCTGGATGGCAAGGGCAAGCTGGTGCCGCAACTGGACAAGCAGAGCGCGCTGGACCTGATGGAGAAGGGAGTTATCACGGACGGCATGGCCGTCAAGGTGAAAGCCGCCCTGCACGCCGCCGAAACCCTGGGCAAGCCGGTCTGTGTCGCCAGCTGGCGCTACCCGGATCAGCTGCTCAAGCTGCTGGCTGGCGGCGCTGTCGGCACCCAGGTCACCCTCTGATCTCCACCGGGAAAAGGACAATCCGATGCAACATCTTCTGAAAGACAGTGATTTAAGCAAGGCCCAGATCGAGGCGCTGCTGGCGCTTGGCAAGGCGATCAAGGCCGATCCGAAGAAATACAGCCAGGCCCTGGCGGGCAAGAGCGTGGTCACCCTGTTCGAGAAGCCCTCCCTGCGTACCCGGGTCACCTTCGACATCGGCATCGCCAAACTGGGTGGTCACTGCGTCTATCTGGATCAGCAGAACGGGGCGCTCGGCAAGCGGGAGTCGGTGAAGGATTTCGCCAGCAACCTGTCCCGCTGGTGTGACGCCATCGTCGCCCGGGTGTTCGATCACCAGACTCTGGTCGAGCTGGCCGAGTTCGGCTCGGTGCCTGTGGTCAACAGCCTGTGCAACCTCTACCACCCCTGCCAGGGGCTGGCGGATTTCATGACCATCAGCGAGCACTACAGCGACCTGTCCAAGGTGAAGCTGGCCTATCTCGGCGATGGCAACAACGTGAGCCACTCCCTGCTGCTGCTGGGGGCTACCCTCGGTACCGACGTGACTCTGGTCTGCCCGAAAGGCCATGGCCCGGATACCCAGATCTTCCTGCAGGCCCAGGCGCTGGCAGCTCAATCTGGCGCGATCATACATATCAGCGATGATGTCGCGGATATCGAAGGCTTTGACGTGGTTTATACCGATACCTGGGTTTCCATGGGTGACAACACACCAATGGAGCAGGTAAAAGATATCTTCATGCCTTATCAGATCAACCAGGCCCTGCTCGATCGGACCGGCATCCAGCACGTGCTGCACTGCCAGCCGGCCCACCGGGAGCTGGAGATCACCTCGGAGGTCATGGACGGCCCAGCCTCCCTCATCATGGATGAGGCAGAAAACCGGATGCATATCCAGAACGCCGTGCTGCTGACCCTGTTCGGACAGGGCCAGAAGTAATCCGGCAACCGACCCGGAATCACCCCTTTTTATCGAATCATCACGGAGAGAAGTAAATGAGCGGAATCAACAAGATCGTACTGGCTTACTCGGGCGGACTGGATACCTCGGCCATCATTCCCTGGCTGAAGGAGCACTATGACGCTGAAATCATCGCCTTCGTCGCCGACGTGGGCCAGGAGCGTGACGATCTGGAAGGGATCGAGCAGAAGGCCATCGCCTCCGGCGCGGTCAAGTGCATCGTCAAGGATCTGCGGGAAGAGTTCGTCAAAGAGTATGTCTACCCGACCCTGAAGACCGGCGCCGTCTATGAAGGCACCTACCTGCTGGGTACCTCCATGGCCCGTCCGGTGATCGCCAAGGCGATGGTCGAGGCTGCCCTGGCGGAAGGGGCTGATGCCATCTCCCACGGTTGCACCGGCAAGGGCAACGACCAGGTTCGGTTCGAAGGGGCGGTGGCTGCCCTGGCTCCCCAACTGAAAGTGATCGCCCCGTGGCGGTTGTGGGACATGCGTTCCCGGGAAGATCTGCTGGCCTATCTGGAAGCCCGCAACATCCCCTGCAAGGCGACCCTGAAGAAGATCTACAGCCGCGACGCCAACGCCTGGCACATCTCCACCGAGGGTGGCGAGCTGGAGAGCACCTGGAACGAGCCGTCCGAAGCCGTCTGGCAGTGGACCGTCTCTGCAGAGGATGCCCCGAACGAGCCGGAATACGTCAAGCTGACCGTGGCCAAGGGCGAAGTGGTCGCCGTTGACGATCAGCCGCTCAGCCCGCACCAGATCCTGACCACCCTGAACGAGCGTGCCGGCAAGCACGGCGTGGGCCGGATCGACATCACCGAGAACCGGATGGTGGGCATGAAGTCCCGTGGCTGCTACGAGACCCCGGGTGGTACCGTGATGGTTGCCGCACTGCGCGCCGTGGAAGAGCTGGTACTGGACAGACCGACCCGCGCCTGGCGGGAAAAACTCGGCGCCGAGTTCTCCCACCTGGTGTATGACGGTCGCTGGTTCACCCCGCTGTGCAAGGCCATTGTCGCCTCCGCCAACGCCATCGCCGAGGAGCTCGACGGTGAAGTGGTGCTGAAGATGTACAAGGGTCAGGTCACCGCAGTGCAGAAGAAGTCGCCGAACAGCCTCTACTCCGAAGACTTCGCCACCTTCGGTGCCGACGAAGTGTACGACCAGAGCCATGCCGAAGGCTTCATCCGTCTCTACACCCTGGCGAGCCGGATCCGCGCCATGAAAGAGCAGCATCAAGCCATCGGTGGCGACCATACCCACGGCTAAGCAAGCGCGATAACCCGTTGATTCGAGGGGGCATGGCCCCCTCTTTTACAGGCAGAGAGGCCCTTTGCCATCCTCATCGGGTGTGACAAGAGCGGCTGCGCCCTGGCCGCTTCTGTGAGATAACAGGTTCGCAGAAAAACAGGGCAAGATTTCAAGTTCGACGGCGCAAGGCGCCGCCGACAACGCATTCAAGGAGAGCAGTATGGCACTTTGGGGTGGACGCTTCAGTCAGGGAGCCGATAGTCGGTTCAAGCAGTTCAACGATTCGCTGCGGTTCGACTACCGTCTGGCGGAGCAGGATATTCAAGGCTCCATGGCCTGGGCCAAAGCGCTGGTCAAGGTGGGCGTGTTGACCGAGGGTGAGCAGGCCAAGTTGCAGCAGGCGATGGAGGTACTGCTCGCCTCCGTGCAGCAGGATCCCCAGCAGATCCTGAACTCGGACGCCGAAGACATCCACTCCTGGGTCGAGAGCCAGCTCATCGACGCCGTCGGCGCCCTTGGCAAGAAGCTGCACACCGGTCGCTCGCGCAACGATCAGGTCGCCACTGACCTCAAACTCTGGTGCAAGGCACAGGGCGAGCTGCTGCTCGGTTCCATCACCGCCCTGCAACAGGGGCTGGTGGCCTCCGCCCGTGCCAATCAGGCCGCGGTACTGCCGGGTTACACCCACCTGCAGCGTGCCCAGCCGGTCACTTACGCCCACTGGGCCCTGGCCTATGTGGAGATGCTGGAGCGGGACCATTCCCGTCTGCAGGATGCCCTCAAGCGCCTCGACACCAGCCCGCTTGGCTGCGGCGCGCTGGCGGGCACCGCCTACGCCATCGATCGCGAAGCCTTGGCGCTCGACATGGGCTTTAGCGGCGCCACCCGCAACAGCCTGGATTCGGTCTCCGATCGGGATCACGTGGTGGAGCTGATGCACGTGGCGTCGCTCTCCATGACCCACCTGTCGCGGTTTGCCGAAGACCTTATCTTCTACAACACCGGCGAGGCGGGCTTTGTCGAGCTGTCTGACGCCGTCACCTCCGGCTCGTCCCTGATGCCCCAGAAGAAGAACCCGGATGCGCTGGAGCTCATTCGTGGCAAGACCGGCCGGGTGGTCGGCGCCCAGATGGGCATGCTGATGAGCCTCAAGGCGTTGCCGCTGGCCTACAACAAGGACATGCAGGAAGACAAAGAGGGGCTGTTCGACGCCCTCGACACCTGGCACGACTGTCTCGATATGGCGGCCCTGGTGCTGATCGATCTGAAGGTCAATGGCGAGCGGACCAAGGCGGCGGCCCAGGGCGGCTATGCCAACGCCACCGAGCTGGCAGACTATCTGGTGGCCAAGGGCATCCCGTTCCGCGAGGCGCACCATATCGTCGGTGAAACCGTGGTCTATGCGATCCAGGTGAAAAAGCCCCTGGAAGAGCTCTCCCTCCCCGAGTTCCAGCGCTTCAGCCCCGTGGTGGGGGAGGATGTTTACCCGAATCTGGAGCTGGAAGCGACCCTGGCCAAGCGGGTTGCCAAAGGCGGTGTCGCCCGCGAGCAGATAGAGGCAGCCCTCACCGCCGCCGAGGCCTGGCTGGCCAAACGGGCGGGTTAAGCCAATCGGCTTGCCATGGGAACAAGAAGGCAGAACGGCAACCCCAGGGTTGCCGTTTTTTTATGGGCACGCCTAGGCGCCGTGGGGCGCGTTGACCAGAAGCTGTTCAGCCTCTGCGTCCGGCGCTGGCCTGATGCACGGCGTCCGTGAGCAGTCGTTGCAACTGGCATCTGGCCTCGTCGGTTTCATGGCTGGCGGCGAGCAGCACCACCCCCAGGGTACCCGGTGAGGGCAGCACGCCGCCGAGGGTGGCGAGACTGGCCGGCATGCCGATGGGGGAACGCACCGTGATCCCGAGCCCGGCCTGCACGGCGGCCCAGATCCCGCCCAGGCTCTGGCTGGTGAAGGCGATCCGCCAGGGGATCCCGGCATCGTCGAGGGCGCGGATTGCCCGCGCCCGCATCAGGCAGGGGGCATCGAAGAGCACCAGGGGCAGGGGCTCCCCGCGCGCGAGCAAAGGGGCGGGGTCCCACTCGGGGTGGGCAATCCAGGCCAGTTGCACCACCTCGATGAGGGAAAGATCCTCCCGCTCTCCCTGTGGCTGCCAGGCGAGAGCCATGTCGAGGGTGCCTTCCCTGATCCCCTGCACCAGAGCCCCGTTGCGATCGATGCGGGTCGTCATGCGCAGGGCCGGGTGCTGGCGACAGAGGGGCCCCAGCACGGCGGGGAGCAAAGATTCACCGAAGTCCTCCTGCACTCCGAGCCGGATCTCCCCTTGCAGCAGTTTCCCTTTGAGGGCGAGCACGGCTTCGTCATTGAGCGCCAGCAGCCGCTTGGCGTAGCCCAGCAGGCGCTCACCGCTGGCCGTCGGCACCAGGTGACGTCCCTGCTTCATGACCAGATCGGTGCCGCACTGCTGTTCGAGTTTTTTCAACTGGGCGCTGACCGCCGAGGTGGAGCGGCACAGCCGCTGCGCCGCCAGCGCAAAGCTGCCGCACTCCAGCCCCAACACGTAGCTGCGCAGGGCATCGAGATCCAGGCTGGGGGGAAGGGGTGACATAACTATCCTTATAATCGGGATGATTTGTCTTGAATATTTCGATTTTTTAAATTGTAGCAGTGAGGGAGAGTGGCTTCATCCACCAAGGAGATTGCCATGACACCCGATGTTCCCGATCGCGCCACCCTGGCGCAGCTTGCCCCCCGACTCGCCCGACTGGCGGAAGAGACGCTGTTTGGCGATATCTGGCAGCGCCCCACCCTCTCGGCCCGCGAGCGCAGCCTGATCACCCTGGCCATCCTGGCGTCACTGGGCCGGGTGCAACAACTGCCCTGGCATATTGCATTCGCCCGGCAAAACGGCCTGTCCCGGGATGAGCTGGAAGAGCTGTTCACCCATCTTGCCTTCTACGCCGGTTTGCCCGCCGCAGTGACGGCTGTGGGCTATCTGCCCCCCCGCGAGGAGGTGACCCCATGCCGCTGACCCGTATCACCCTGTGCGAGGGGATGAGCGACGCACACCTGCAACAACTCAGCGCCCTCTACCACCAGACCCTGGTGGAGGTGTTCGAGGTGCCGCCGAAGGATAAATTCCAGATCCTCGAGATCTTGCCTGCCAGTGCGCTCATCTATGACCCCCACTACCAGACCGGCCGCCGGGACCAAGGTTTCATCCTCTTCCAGATCCTGGCGGGCAAGGTGCGCAGCACCGTAACCAGGGAGCGGCTTTATGCACGTCTCGCCGAGCGCCTTGAGGCCGAGCTTGGGATCCACCCCGACAACCTCATGGTGGTGATCCAGCAGACCGATGCCGCGGCGTGGAGTTTCGGCCAGGGCCGGATGTTCAGACAGGAGGTGGCCTCATGATCGCCATGCACTACCGATTCACCCTGCCCGCAGACTACGACATGGCGCTGATCGAGCAGCGGATCGCCAGCAATGGCGCCAGACTGGACGGCTTTCCCGGTCTGTTGTTCAAGGCCTATCTCTACAGCCGTCAGGACGATGGGGCCCTGCCGGGGCAGGAGAACCGCTATGCCCCCTTCTATGTGTGGCACAGCGCCGAGGCGATGCACCGATTCCTGGCAAGCGAGGGATTCGCGGCGCTCACCCGGCATTTCGGCTGGCCCCGCATCGAGACCTGGCATCTGCTGCGGGCGCCGGATCCGGCCTCCCTCGACGGGGCTTGCATGGCCAGGCTGCGGCGCACCAAGGTCGCTTCCCACGACCAGCTGGCCGACCTGCACGGCGAGGCCATGGTGAGCGGCTGGGATCTCACCCGATGGGAATGGCTGGAGGCGGATTTTCTCCCGTCCCCCTCATCGCCCTTGCCTGGCGGGGGCGAGATCTACCGTGTCGGCTATCTGGCGAAGGGGGGCGGGGGGGGTAAAGCGGAATTATCTTTGTCATTGAGGTTATTTTTCCATTCACTTGGGCTGTGAAAGTGATATTCGCATCGTGAACATAGGGTGTTATATCGCGCTTGTGGATGATGATGTGGCATTGCGGCCACCTGCGGCAATGAACTGGCTCAGTGGGACACATTCAGGGTGACGGCCCGCGCCGGGCAGGGCATGATCCCGCTGCAATGCGTATGGACGCGTCAACCGGATCAAGGAGTTCCCATGTACCTGCCACCCCATTTCGCCGTTACCGACCCCGAGGCGCTGCACCAGCTGATGCAGGCGCACCCCTGGGGGCCCTGATCACCTGTGGTGAAGGGGGGCTGGATGCCAACCACCTGCCGTTCGAGTTCGATGGGGAGCAGGGGGCCCACGGTGTGCTGCGGGCCCATGTGGCCCGCAACAACCCACTCTGGCAGGAGGTGAAAGAGGGCGACGAGGTGCTGGTGATCTTCAGAGCCGCCGAGGGTTATATCTCTCCCAGCTGGTATCCG
This sequence comes from Aeromonas sp. PrichA-15, assembly GCF_017939245.1. Lineage (NCBI taxonomy): Bacteria > Pseudomonadati > Pseudomonadota > Gammaproteobacteria > Aeromonadales > Aeromonadaceae > Aeromonas > Aeromonas sp. PrichA-15. Next base: position 68,295 of record NZ_JAGKRH010000029.1, read on the forward strand.
GGCAAGCAGGTGCATCACCAGCAGGTGCCCACCTGGAACTATGCCGTGGTGCACGCCCATGGCCGTATCCGGGTGAGGGACGATGCCCGCTTCGTGCGTCGCCTGCTCGCGACCCTGACCCGTACCCACGAGGCGGGAGAGTCCATTCCCTGGAAGATGGCGGATGCACCGAGAGACTATCTCGAGACCATGGTGCAGGCCGTGGTGGGCATAGAGATCGAGATTGAGCGGCTGGTCGGCAAGTTCAAGCTGGGTCAGAACAAAGAGGCGGCGGATCGCCTGGGAGCGGCCAATGCCCTGCAGGAGCGCGGGCAGAGCACGCTGGCAGAGGCGATGCTGAGTCCACCTTCCTCACTACCCTAGCGTGGCATCATGGGATCCGGCCCGACAAAAACGGCAACCTCTAGGTTGCCGTTTTTCATGGTTCCACTCCCGTTCACGCGCTGGCATTGAGCAGTTTGCCGACACCTTCCCCCTTGCCATTGGGCAGGGTTTGCTTGAAGGCGTAGAGCAGCTGATCGAGGTTGAGGTCGCTGTTGCCAAGGGAGCCTTTGAGGGTGTCGAGCTCGCTCTGCAGCGCGTCGAGGCGGGTGCTCTGGGTGCCGTCTGCCAACTGGATGCGGGCGGCATCGATGGCCTGGGGCAGCGACTGGTCCGAGGATTCCTGGCCCAGGGTCTGCATCAGCGCCCCCATGAAGTGGTTGATGGCAGGGCGGTTCTGCTCGCTGTCAGCCTCCTGGATGCCAAGGCGCTGGAACAGGCTCTGCACCGTGGGGGCAAGGTGCTCTTCCTGCACGGCAGGCTCGGTCTGGGCGGGCGGCGTGCCGTCGCCCAGCAGCTTGCTGCCGAGCTTGATGGCAAGGGAGGCGAGGGGAAGCAGGGTGCCGATGGCGATCATGATGTCACTCTCCGTACGACTGATGTCATGACGGAGCAGGGAACGGGCCAGCTTGGCGATCATTCAGCCGAAAAATGGCAGGGGATTGATCCTGCTGTGAATTTCGTTTTTGCCAGGCAGAGGGCGAGCGGGTGCGAACGGGGGCGGCGGCAAACCCTTGCAGCCCGGGGGCTGGTTGGTTTGCCACCCGGCTTGCCGGATCAGAGATCCTTGAACGGGCGGCGCTTCTCCTCCTCGATGACGATGGCCTCCAGATTGGCGATGCGCTCCTGCAACTCCTTGATGATCATGTCCTGCTTGCCGAGACGGTCGGTAATGCGGGCATCCCCCATCTGGTAGCGGGCGCGCTTGGTGAGATAGCTGAACGACACGCTGATAAAGACGATCAGAACGATACCTGTCCACATGGTCATGAATGACTCCTTTCAAGATTTGAACGAGAGGATCTGTCTCCCGCGCTGTCGTTGTCTCATACCCGACCTTGGGCGGCAATGCCCGCTTGGTTGTTCAGAGCGGCCAGAGCGGCCAGCCGAGCCAGATCCCGAGCAGCAGCAACTGCCCCCAGACGATGGCCCAGAACCGCAGGCGGTAGCTCCCTTTCTGGGTCTTGTGGCGCAGCCACTGGCGGGCGACCAGGGCGCCGGGCCAGCCGCCGCACAGCTCAAGCAGGTGCAGGCGGGCCTCGGGCACGCGCCAGCCGCCACGAATGGCCTGGCGCTTGTCCCAGGCGTAGGCAGCCAGGGTCAGCAGGCTCATCAGCAGGATCAGGGCCAGCGGCCACCAGTTGGCGTCCCGCGCGCCGAGCCAGCCTGCCCAACCCAAAGGCAGCAGGGCAAGGGCCATCATGACAGGCACGCCGGATCCCGGGTCTCGCCCGGGTGTAGCGTGCGGATCACCCGGGCCGGATTGCCCACCGCCAGGGAGTCCGCCGGGATGTCCCGGGTCACCACGGCGCCAGCCCCTATGATGGAGCGGGGCCCTATGGTGACGCCTGGGCAGATGATGGCCCCGCCGCCAATCCAGCAGTCATCGCCGATCCGCACCGGCTTGTTGTAGGCGGTCCAGTTGCGTCGCTCCAGATAGTCCATGGTGTGGGTGGCGGTGTAGATCTGCACGTTGGGGGCCAGCAGCACATGGTTGCCGATATGCACCTCGCCTACGTCGAGTATGGTGACGTTGAAGTTGAAGAAGGTCTTCTCGCCGATGTGGATGTTGCGGCCGAATTCGCAGGTGAAGGGGGTACTGATCCAGCAGGAGTCGGGACAGTGGGCGAAGAGGTCGCGGCAGATCTGCTGGCGCAGGACGTGATCCCCCGCCGGTGAGGCGTTGAGTCGGCTCAGCAGCGTCTGGCCGCGAATGCGGTCGTTCGCTATCTCCTCGCTCTGGCTGTCCAGGGCGCCCCCCGCCAGTACCTTGTCCCAGTCGCTTGCCATGGTCATCTCCTCCTGCTGCAAGAGGGGGCAGTATACGCGACAAGGGGAAAGGGTGTCAGAGTGAGTGCCGGGCCCGTCAGGTGATCCCCGTCATCCTGTCATCACGTCATCACGTCATCACGTCATCACGTCATCACGTCATCACGTCATCACGTCATCAGGACAAGGGGCAGGATGAGCAGGATGGAGACGAGGTAGGGGAGCAAGACCCGCCGCCCCAGGCTGCGTCCGCCAATCACCAGTGCCAGCACCCCTTTCACCAGGGAGTTGACCAGCCCGGCGAGCAGTATGCCCCTGGCCGCCACCTCCAGGGCCAGCTCCTTCTGGGCGAGCTGGGAGAGGGAGAGGGTGATGGCGTCCACGTCCGTGATGCCGGAGACCAGCGACAGCAGATAGACCCCGGAGTTGCCCACCTTGCTTTGCAGCAGGGTGGCCATGAAGCCGATGAGGGCGAGCAGCAGGCCGAACTTGATGGCGGTGGCGAGATCCAGCGGGTTGCGGGTTTCGGGCTGTACCGGGCCGTCCGGCATCTCTTCCCGCTGGCGCCAGAACCAGAAGGCAAAGCCGTAGACGATGGCTGCCAGCAGCAGCAGGGGGGCGGCCAGACGCAGCGCCAGCTCTCCGTGGATGATCAGCACCAGTGTCAGCAGCCTGAGCCACATGGTGGCCCCCGCCAGCAGGATGCCGGTGGCCAGCAGCCGCTCCAGCCCTCCCTGCTCCTTGTTGAGGCGGGCAAATTGCAGGGTGAGGGCGGTGGAGGAGGCGAGCCCCGCCAGCATGCTGGTGAGCACCAGTCCTGAGCGGGTGCCGAGCAGGCGCACCGCAAAGTGACCACAGAACGAGATGCCGGCAATCACCACCACCATGAGCCAGATCTTGAAGGGATTGAAGGCATTGAGGGGACCCATCTCGGCATCGGGGAGCACAGGCAGCAGCACCAGGGAGATGAGCAGAAAGCGCAGGGTGGCGTGAAATTCCAGTTCGCTCAAGAACAGCATCCCCTGCTGGATCTTGCCCTTGAGCCCCATCAGGAGGGCCGCCAGCACGGCGCAGGCCACCGCCTCGCTCGGGCTCTGCAGCACCGACATCAGCCCCAGCAGGTAGGTGAGCACCATGGCCACCGAGCTGGTGAGGCCGAACTCCCCCTGCCAGCGCTGGGCCAGCCAGACCGAGAGGCCGCACCCCGTCACCACGGTCAGCAGACCGAGCAGAGCCAGCCAGGGCCCCAGGGTGGGCAGCAGCAGGGCGCAGACCCCGCCGAGCAGACCGATGAGGCCATAGGTGCGCATCCCGGCGATGCGCTGGTTGTCTCCGAGCTGGCGCACCTGCCAGCCCCGCTCCAGCCCGATGATGAGCCCGATGGCCAGGGACACCAGGGCGCCGTAGACGGGCTCGGCCTCTATCCACATGGGTTTCTCCTCCCGCTGCCGTTTCAGTGAGGATGGCACAGGGCATCCCGGGGCAGGGGGAGCTGGCCCACAGAGCGGGTGTCCCGCCTGCCGGGGCCTTGCAAACAAAAAAAAGGCGCCACCTGGAGGGGGCGCCTGGAAAGGTCAAACCTTGCGGTTTGCAGACCAACGGAACCAAAGATCACACACTTCACACTCAGCACTGCTGTGGGGGCAGGGCTCAACCCTGCCACTTGCCTCCTTCCACTATCACGTCGTTGGGATCGGTATCGGCGCTAAGCTTGTCGCGCACATACTGGTCGTAGAGTTTGAGCAGGTACTTCTCTTCCCCCAGCTTGGCGAGACGGTCGTTGACCCAGTCACGCAGCTCGATATTGCCCTTCTTCACCGCCGGGGCGATGGGGTCTTCCGAGCCCAGCTTCTCGGGCAGCACCCGATAGCCCGGGTTCTCCTTGGCCCAGCTGAACAACACCAGGTTGTCCTGGGCGTAGGCGTCGCCGCGGCCCTGGGCCAGGGCCTGCAGGGATTCGGTGTTCTTCTCGAACTTGAGCACCTTCCACTCCGGGTGGTTGCGGGTCAGCCAGATGTCGGCCGTGGTGCCGGTGGTGACGATAAGCCGCTTGCCGGCCAGATCGTCGAGCTTCTTGGCGTCGCTGCCTTCCGGCACCAGCACCTGCACCGCGACCTTGAGGTTCGGGTTGGTGAAGTCCACCACCTGCCGCCGCTCCGGGGTCACCGTCATGTTGGCGAGGATGAGATCCACCTTGTCGCTCTGCAGGAAGGGGATGCGACTGGCGGGCTCCACCGCCACGAACTCGACCTTGTTCTCGTCCCCCAGCAGATCCTTGGCGAAGCGGCGGCCGAGATTGGTGTCAAAGCCGACGTAGTTGCCCTTCTCGTCCACATAGCCAAACGGCGGCTTGTCGGTGAAGACGCCGACGATGAGCTTGTCCCGCGCCTTGATCTTGGCGAGGGAACCGTCTTCTGCCTGGGCGGCGCCGCTGGCGAGGCCCAGGCCGATGAGGGCGCTAAACAGGACCGAGGTAATTATCTTCATGCTGACTCCTTTCGTTTGCTGACAGTTGTATAAGAAAACTTGGCGAGGAACTGGCGGGCACGCTGGCTCCTGGGATTGTCGAAAAATTGATGGGGGGCGGCCTGCTCCAGGATGTGGCCGCCGTCCATGAAGACGATGCGATCCGCCACCGCCTGGGCGAACGCCAGCTCGTGGGTGACGATGAGCAGGGTCATGCCGCTGCCGGCGAGATCCCGGATCACCTCCAGCACCTCCTGCACCATCTCGGGATCCAGCGCTGCGGTCACCTCGTCAAACAGCATCACCTGGGGGTTCATGCACAGGGCCCGCACGATGGCGATGCGCTGCTGCTGGCCGCCGGAGAGATGGCGCGGATAGTCATGGCGCCGCTCCCACAGGCCGATGCGGGTCAGCAGCTGTTCCGCTTGCAGCAGGGCCTCGGCTCGCTCCCGCTTCTGCACCTGCACAGGGCCGAGCAGCACGTTCTCCAGCACCGTCAGGTTGGGGAAGAGGTGATAGCTCTGGAACACCATGCCGATGCGCTGGCGAAGCCGCTGCCAGTCGGTGTTGGCATCCAGCAACTCTCCGTCGAAGCGAATGTCGCCCCCCTGAATGGGTTCGAGCCCGTTGAGGGTGCGCAGCAAGGTGCTCTTGCCGCAGCCGCTCGGCCCCAGGATGACGATCACTTCCCCTGGGTTCACCGTGAGGCTGACCTCATCCAGTACCCGGTGTTGGCCGAATTGTTTGCTGACAGCATTGAGCTCAAGCAGAGGTGTCATACCGCATTACCCCATTGTTGCTCCAGCCGGCGCGAGGCGAGCGAGAGCGGATAGCAGACCAGAAAAAAGAACAGGAACAGCAGACCGTAGATAAGCAGCGAGCCATAGGTGCGCTCGATGATCTGCTGGCCCACCTTGATCACCTCCACCACCCCGATCAGCACCGCCAGCGAGCTGGTCTTGATGATGCGGGTGTAGATGTTGATGGTGGGCGGCGTCAGCCGTTGCAGCGCCTGGGGCAGCAGCACGTGGCGATAGAGCTGCCAGCGGGAGAGCCCGAGCGCCAGGCCAGCCTCCTGCTGGCCGCGGGCGAGGGAGTTGAGGCCGCCGCGCACCACCTCCCCCACCTCGCTGGCGCCCCAGAGGGCCAGCACCAGCACGGCGCACCAGAAGGCCGGGATGTCCAGGCCAAAGAAGATCGGCAGCCCGAAGAAGAAGAGGTAGAGCCAGACCAGCACGGGCACCACCCGAAACAGCTCCAGATACAGCCGCAGCACCCCTTGAGTCAGGCGGCCGCCCTGCTGGGCCAGCACGCCGTAACCCAGACCACCCAGGGTCGCGAACAGGATGGCGAGCAGCGATATGGCGAGGGTCTGACCCGCGCCCACCGCCAGCAGCGGCAGCGCCTGCGTCAGCTGCTCAGTGACCGGACTGGCCATAGTGATCCCTCCTTTCTTGTGTATGGGTGGCGAGTGACGGCGGCTGCAGCTGCAGGAAGATAAGTGCCCACATCGGGATCCTCGCCTGCATCAGCGATTCAGTGACCGAACTGACCATATTGATCCCTCCTTTCCTCTGCATGGGTGGCGAGTGAGGGTGGCAGCAGGACAATAGGTGTCTGCATCAGTTGCTCAATGACTGAACTGACCATGTTGCAGCCTCCTTTCAACGACGCGCAGGGCAAGGGAGAGCGGCAGAAAGATCAGCACGCACATCAAGGTCAGCACCGCCAGCATCTCGTAGGTCTTGTAGTAGAGGGCGATGTAGTTCCTGGTGGTGTAGAGCAGCTCCGGCACCGCCACTGCCGAGGCCACCGTGGTCTCTTTGAGCAGAAAGATGAAGTTGGCAAACAGCGCCGGCAGGCTGGCGAGCCAGGCCTGGGGCAGCTGGACGTGGCGCAGCAGCTGCCAGCGGGAGAGGCCGATGGCCCGGCCCGCTTCCAGCTGGCTGGGGGGGATTGCCTGAACGCCTGCCCGCAGCGCCTCGGTGAGGTAACCGCCACCGAGGAAGGTCATGGCGATCACTGCCGTGGCAAAGCCGGAGAGCGAGATGCCGAGCGCCGGCAGCCCGAAGTAGAGAAAGAACAGCTGGATCAAGAGCGGCGTGTTGCGGGCCAGCTCCACATAGGCGCGGATCACCCCGTTCAGCCAGGGCTTGTGCAGGCTCAGCAGCGTCACATTGAGCAGCGCCACGACGAGCGAGGTGAGGATCACGATGGCGCCGAGCTGCAAGGTGACCCAGACCGATTGGCCGAACGCCGGCAGGGTGGTGAGAACAAAGGACCAGTCGAAGCTCATGCCGGGATCCTCCCGTCGCGGCGCAGCCGCTGGGGCACGACCGTGATGGCATCCGGGTACTTGATGCCGGCGCCGGTGTTGAGCACCACCACCCGCTCGCCCCCCTGTATCCAGCCCGCTTCCCGCAGCTGGCGGGCGGCGGCGAAGGCGGCCGCCCCTTCCGGGCAGACGAAGCTGCCTTCGCGCGCGGCGAGCTGGCGGATCTCGCGCTGGATGGCGCTATCGTCCACCGCGATGGCGCACCCCTCGGTGCGATAGAGGGCGTCCAGCACCAGAAAGTCCCCCAGCGCCTTGGGCACGTTGATGCCAAAGGCGAGGGTCTGGGAATCGGGCCAGAAGCGCGATTCGCGCTCCCCCTGCTGCCAGGCCTGGACGATGGGGGCGCAGCCGCTTGCCTGCACCGCCACCAGTCGCGGCAGTGGCCCCTTGACCCAGCCCAGCTCCTGCAACTCCCGCAGCGCCTTGTAGATGCCGATGAGACCGACTCCGCCGCCGGTGGGGTAGAGGATGACGTCCGGCAGGGTCCAGCCGAGCTGCTCGGCGATCTCCAGCCCCATGGTCTTCTTGCCCTCGATGCGATAGGGCTCCTTGAGGGTGGAGGCATCGAACAGCCCCTGCTCGGCCACCGTCTCGGCCACCTGGCGACCGGCGTCGCTGATGAGGCCATCCACCAGATAGAGGCGGGCACCGGCCAGCGAGGTCTCCAGTCTTGTGATGGCGGGGGCCGCCTGGGGCATGACTATGGTGCTGCGCAAGCCGGCGCGGGCGCCGTAAAGCGCCCAGGCGGCCCCGGCATTGCCGTTGGTGGGCATGGCGAAGTGGGTGACGCCGAGTTCCCGGGCGCGGGAGACGCCGACCGCGGCGCCGCGGGCCTTGAAAGAACCGGTGGGGATGATGCTCTCATCCTTCATCCAGAGATCCGGAATGCCGATCTGCTTGCCGAAAGCGGGCAGGGGCAACAGCGGGGTGAAGCCTTCCCCCAGGGTGATCACCTGGGCGGGGTCGCGCACCGGCAGCAGCTCGTGGTAGCGCCACAGGCTGGCGGGGCGGCCCAGCAGAGCGGCCGGGTGCCAGGCCTGTTTCAGGGCCTCGAGGTCGTAGCTGGCCAGCAAGGGGGCACCGACCGGGCTCAACTGCTGGGGCTGATCGGCATCCACTATCTCGCCGGTCTTGCTGCAACGCAGATGTGATAGGTAGCTGTACGGCATGCTTTATCCTGAATGGCTCACGTTGGCTGGTGTCTTATTCCATCCTGTGACCAAAGGGCCGGATAACAAACAAAATAAAGCGGCAAACTTAAGCGAAAAAATTCATATGGCTCCCCCGTGTCGGCGGACCACCCTCTGCCACCGGTCGGGGGGTTGGGCCATCCGGCGCGCTTTGTTAACCTGCCCGCTCACTCAAACCGCAGGGAGCCGCCTCGATGCGAGCCATTGTCAGCCTGCTGGCCCTGTCACTGATCTGTGCGTGCAGCGGCCAGCCAACCAGAGAGGATGCCATGTCAGGGAATACGCGCCTTCACTACCCCGTCACCCGCCAGGGTGAGCAGGTGGATCACTATTTCGGCCAGGCCGTGGCCGACCCCTATCGCTGGCTGGAGGATGATCGCAGCCCCGAGACGGAGGCCTGGGTCAAGGCCCAGAACCGGGTGACTCAGGGTTACCTGGCGCAGATCCCGTATCGCGCCGCCATCAAGGAGAAGCTGGCCGCCTCCTGGAACTACGCCAAGGAGGGGGCACCGTTTCGCGAGGGGCGCTACCACTACTTCTTCAAGAACGACGGCCTGCAGAACCAGAACGTGCTGTGGCGCCAGCAGGAGGGCAAGCCGGCCGAGGTGTTCCTCGATCCCAATACCCTCAGCCCCGACGGCACCACGGCGCTGGATCAGCTGAGCTTCTCCCGCGATGGCCGCATCCTGGCCTACTCCTTGTCGCTGGCCGGCAGCGACTGGCGCGAGATCCACCTGATGGACGTAGAGAGCAAGCAGCCGCTGGAGGCGCCCCTCAAGGACGTGAAGTTCAGCGGCATCAGCTGGCTCGGCAACGAGGGCTTCTTCTACTCGAGCTACGACAAGCCCGACGGCAGCGAGCTGTCGGCCAGGACCGATCAGCACAAGGTCTATTTCCACCGGCTCGGCACGGCGCAGGAGGATGACCGGCTGGTGTTCGGCGCCATCCCGGCCCAGCACCACCGCTACGTGGGGGCGACCGTCACCGAAGATGACCGCTTCCTGCTCATCTCGGCGGCGAACTCCACCTCAGGCAACCGCCTCTATGTGAAGGATCTGAGCCAGGAGAACGCGCCGCTGCTGACGGTGCAGGGGGATCTGGATGCGGACGTTAGCCTGGTGGACAACAAGGGCGGCACCCTTTACCTGCTGACCAACCGGGACGCCCCCAACGGCCGGCTGGTGACGGTGGATGCCGCCAATCCGGGCCCGGCCCACTGGCGGGATCTCATCCCCGAGCGTCAGCAGGTGCTGACGGTACACAGCGGCAGCGGCTATCTGTTCGCCGAGTACATGGTGGATGCCACCGCCCGGGTCGAGCAGTTCGACTACGAAGGCAAGCGAGTGCGCGAGGTGGCGCTGCCCGGCCTTGGCAGCGTCAGCGGCTTCAACGGCAAGCACGATGATCCCGCCCTCTACTTCGGCTTCGAGCACTATGCCCAGCCGCCGACCCTCTACCGGTTCGAGCCCAAGAGCGGCGCCATCAGTCTCTATCGCGCCTCGGCGGCGCCGTTCAAACCGGAGGATTACGTCTCCGAGCAGCGCTTCTACCAGAGCAAGGACGGCACCCGGGTGCCGCTCATCATCAGCTACCGCAAGGGGCTGAAACTCGATGGCAGCAACCCGACCATCCTCTATGGCTACGGCGGTTTCGACGTGAGCCTGACCCCGAGCTTCAGCGTGTCGGTGGCCAACTGGCTGGATCTGGGGGGCGTCTATGCGGTGGCCAACCTGCGCGGGGGCGGCGAGTATGGCCAGGCCTGGCACCTGGCGGGCACCCAGCAGAACAAGCAGAACGTGTTCGACGATTTCATCGCGGCGGCCGAGTACCTCAAGGCCGAGGGCTACACCCGCACCGATCGGCTGGCGATCCGAGGTGGCTCGAACGGCGGTCTGCTGGTGGGGGCTGTGATGACCCAGCGGCCGGATCTGATGCGGGTCGCCCTGCCGGCGGTGGGGGTGCTCGACATGCTGCGCTACCACACCTTCACCGCCGGGGCGGGCTGGGCCTATGACTACGGCACCAGCGCCGACAGCGAGGCGATGTTCGACTACCTGAAGGGCTACTCGCCGCTGCACAACGTCCGGGCCGGGGTCAGCTACCCTTCGACCCTGGTGACCACGGCGGATCACGACGATCGGGTGGTGCCGGCCCACTCCTTCAAGTTTGCCGCCACCCTGCAGGCCGACAATGCCGGCCCCCATCCCCAGCTCATCCGCATAGAGACCAATGCAGGGCACGGGGCGGGCACGCCGGTGGCCAAGCTTATCGAGCAGAGTGCGGACATCTATGCCTTCACTCTGTACGAGATGGGCTATCAGCAGTTGCCGCGTCAGCCTTGACCCGGGCGAGGCGGGCGTCAGCCATCCACTATCATCAGGGCCCTGCGGGGCCCTTTTCATGGCCGCGTGTTGGAAGAGCTGCGCTGGCTGCACTAGCTGCGACCATCCCTGTCTCGCTGCTGGCCCGTTTTGGCAGACGGGCCCCATCTGTCATCCCCCCGGTGGTATAGTCAGCCACAAGATCCGCATTCAAGGAGTCCATCGTGAAGAAGATCATCTGCATCCTGCTGGGGTTGGCGCTGGCGGCCGTGGTGGCCATCGCCGCCCTGGTGTCCCTCATCGATCCCAACCAGTTCAAGCCCCAGCTGGTGGAACAGGTGCGCAAGAGCACCGGCCGCGAGCTGGTGATACAAGGTGATATCGGCTGGCGTTTCTGGCCAAGCCTGGGCCTCTCCCTCGAGCAGGTGGCGCTGCGCAACCCCGCCGGTTTCGCCGAGCCCGACCTGGTGCGCTTCACGCGCGGGGAGGCCTCGGTGGGCCTGCTGCCCCTGCTCTCCCACAAGCTTGAGATAGGCAAGGTGACCCTGAGCGGCGCTCATCTGTTTATCCAGACCAGGGCTGACGGCAGCTCCAACCTGAGTGACCTGCTCAAGGCCTCCGCCGACCCCAAGGGGGAGGCGACCACCGAGCCTGCCGCAACGACGCCCCCGCCCGCCAGTGACAAGCAGCCCTGGCAGATCAGCCTGCAAGGAGTGGAGCTGCAACAGGCCAGCGCCCTGGTGCGGGACGACCGCAGCGGTACCGTCTCCCGGCTCGACAGGCTGGATCTCGATCTGGGGCAGTTGACCCCGGGGGAGTGGGTACCGGTGACCCTGGCGGCCAAGGGGGCCCAGGGTGAGCTGGCGTTTGATCTCAAGGGGTCGGCCCAGCTCAAACCGGCCCGGGAGGCCATGAAGAGCGAGCTCAAGGATCTCAATCTCAGCGGCAGCCTGAACCAGCCGGCGCAGCGGCTCGATGCCTTCACCCTCAAGGCCGATCGGCTGGCACTGGGGGAGTGGAGCAGTCTGAGCCTTAGCCTCAGCGGGGCACAGGGGGCGGCGGACAAGCCGACCCTGGCCGGTACGCTGGAGGGGACTCTCAAGGCGCGCCTCGATGAAAACCGGCAACTGCTGGAGCTGTCGGATGCCGTGCTGGCCGCCAAGCTGAGCGGCGATGCCCTGCCGCGCCCGCAGACGCAGCTCAAACTCGCTGGCTTTGCCCGCGCCGAGCTGGACAAGCAGGCCGTCACCCTCAGCAACCTGGTGATGGGGGTGGATGATGCTCTGCTGAGCGGCAGCGGCGCCGTTCGTCTGGGGGCCGTACCCAAAGTGGACTTTGACCTCAAGGGGGACAAGCTCGATCTCGACGGCTGGCTCGGCAAGCAGGACGGGGCCAAGACCGCCGCATCTTCTGCCGCACCGGCCACAGTGTCGGCGGGTGAGCAGGGCGCAGCGGCCAAGTCAGCCCCCTCGGCTCAGTCCCTGTCCACGGCAGAGCCTGACTTGAGTGCCCTCAAACTGGTCGATCTGGCGGGTCGATTGCAACTGGGCGGCCTGAAGGTGAAGGGCCTGGACCTGAGCTCCGTCGATCTGCAACTGGCCCTGAGCGGCGGTGAGCTCAACCTCAAGCAGTTCAGTGCCGGGGTGGCCGGTGGCAAGGTGACCGCTAGCGGCGTGCTCGATGCCCGTCAGCAGCCGGCCCGCTATCAGGTGCACAAGCGGGTGCAAGGGGTCGATGTGCGGCCCCTGCTGCAGACCCTGGCCCAGACCGACCTGCTGGAAGGCAAGGGGGATCTGGAGGTGCAGGTGCAGGGTAGCGGTCTTTCCGAGCAGGCGCTGCGCAGCCGGATGCAGGGCAAGGTGAACCTCAAGTTGAGCGATGGCACCCTGCACGGCATCAACCTGGCGGAGATGATCCGCGAGGCGCGGGCCACCCTGACCGGCAAGGGGGCGGATCAGGTGAAGGAGGTGCGCAAGACCGACTTCAGTGCCCTCACCGCCAGCTTCCAGATTGCCGACGGGGTTGCCAGGAGCGATGACATCCAGCTCTTTGCCCCCGCCCTGCGGGTGAAGGGGCAGGGCCAGACCGCTCTGGTGCCGGAGACCCTCGACTTCCTGTTCCTCACCTCCGTGGTGGAGAGCAGCAAGGGGCAGGGGGGCAAGACGGTGGATGAGCTCAAGGACATCACCATACCGGTGCGCATCGGTGGCCACTGGCAGGCGCCGAGCTACAAGCTTGACGTGAAGGAGCTGCTCAGCAACAACAAGGTGCTGGAGGAGAAGGCCCGCAAGGAGGCCGAGCGCGGTCTCAAGAAGCTGCTGGGTGACAAGGCCGACAACGAAGGGGTGAAGGGGGTGGCGGACCAGCTGCTCAAGGGCCTGTTCAAATAGCCAGCCTCCCGTTGTTGTCATCAAGAGCCCGCCCCGTGCGGGCTCTTTGCTGTGGTGCCGGGCGTTACGGGACGAGGTGTGGTCGGCAACATGAGGTACTATGCGAAATAGTCTTCGAAACCGGGAACCAGGAGGGTTCATGAAAAAACGGGTGCTGATCACCGGCGGTGGCAGAGGTATCGGGGCCGCGACAGCCCGCTATCTGGCGGCGCAGGGTTACCATCTCTGTCTCAACTATCGTCAGGACAGGGTGTCCGCCGAGGCGGTGGTGGCCGAGCTCCTGGCCACCCATCCGGTCGAGTGCATCGCGGTGCAGGCCGATGTCAGCGTGGAGGCCGAGGTGGTGCGCCTGTTCGAGGAGATGGACGCGCGGCTCGGCCCCGTCACTCATCTGGTGAACAACGCCGGCAGGTTGCAGCCCCAGATGAAGGTGCTGGAGATGAGCGCAGAGCGCATCAACCAGACCCTGACCACCAATGTCACCAGCTGCTTTCTCTGCTGCCGCGAGGCGGTGCGCCGCATGACGGCGGGGGGCGCCATCGTCAACGTCTCTTCCGCCGCTGCCCGGCTGGGCTCCCCCGGGGAGTACGTGGATTATGCCGCCGCCAAGGGGGCCGTCGACGTGCTGACCAGAGGCTTGTCGCTGGAGCTGGCGGCCCAGGGGATCCGGGTCAACGGGGTGCGTCCGGGTTTCATCTACACCGACATGCATGCCGACGGCGGCGAGCCCGGCCGGGTGGACAGGATCAAGGGGGCCATTCCGCTGCAACGGGGCGGCGAACCCCGTGAGGTGGCGGCCGCCATCGCCTGGCTGCTGTCGGACGAGGCCTCCTATGCCACCGGCACCTTTATCGATGTGGCGGGCGGACGCTAGGTCATCTTCAACAAGCCTTTCGTCAACGAGAAGGGGCGCCATGGCGCCCCTTCTGCTTATTCTCCCAGCAACTGTTGCCAGACCGCCAGCACATGGCCCCGCTCTCGCGGCAACTGATCGTCCCCCACCTTGCGGGAGATCTCCGAGAGGTTGAGGCGGTGGCCGAGGTTGCGGATCTCCAGATAGGCCTGCTTGAGCCCCTCTGCCTGCTCCAGTGTGAGCACTCCCGCCATCACGCACTCATCGAAGATGCGCACATTGTCTGACCAGCGGGTGAGGGCGTCCGGCTCACCGCAGGCATGGGCCAGCACCAGGTACTGGGCGATGAACTCGATGTCCACCATGCCGCCGGGGGACTGCTTGAGATCGAACTCTCCCTCTCCCGCCTTGAGCAGGTGATCCCGCATCTTCTGGCGCATCTCCCGCACTTCGCGGGCCAGGGTGGGCAGATCCCGCTCCTTGGCCAGCACGTCGCGGCGGATGCGGGCAAATTCGGCGACCACGGCATCATCGCCATAGATGGGACGGGCTCGCACCAGGGCCTGATGCTCCCAGGTCCAGGCTTCCTGCTGCTGGTACTGCTCATAGGCCGACAGCGATGAGACCAGCAGGCCTGAGTCGCCGGAGGGGCGCAGCCGCATGTCGATCTCGTAGAGGATGCCGGACGGAGTGCGGGTGCTGAACAGATGCAGGATCCGCTGGGCCAGGCGCAGGTAGAACTGGCGGCTGTCGATGGGCTTGCGGCCATCGGTGTAACTGTTGGGGTCGCCGCCGTGCAGGAACACCAGATCGAGATCCGAGCCGTAGCCGAGCTCGATGCCCCCCAGCTTGCCGTAGGCCACCACCGCAAAGCCGCGCTCACCGCTCACCGCCACCTCGGGCGGCACCCCGTAGCGTTCGCTCATCTGGGCCCACGCCTGATTGACCACCTCCTCGGTGATCGCCTCCGCCAGCCAGGTGAGGTGGTCGCTCACCTTCATCAGCGGCAGAGCGCCGGCGATGTCGGCGGCGACGATGCGCAGGAGCTGCACCTGCTTGAACTGGCGCAGCGCCTCCATCTGCTGCTCCACGTCCTCCTCGGGGATGCGCAGCAGGAACTGGCGCAACTGGGGCTTGTACTGATCCAGCGGGGTGGGGTGGTAGAGGTGCTGGGGATCCAGCAGCTCGTCCAGCAGGATGGGGTAGCGGGCCAGCTGCTCGCTCACCAGGTTGCTCTCGTCACACAGGCGCACCAGCTGGCGCAGGGCGGCGGGGTTTTCCGCCAGCAGTTGCAGATAGGCGCTGCGGGTGAAGATGCGGGTCAGCAGGGTGCAGACCCGCTCGAACAGGCGGGCGGGCTCGCGGCTCGCCACCACCAGCCGCAGCAGCTCCGGCATCAGCCAGTCCAGGGCGATGCGCCCCTGGGGCCCTACCTGACGGCGCTTGTACTCCTCCTTGAAACGCAGCAGGGCGGCGCAGAGGGGGGCGGGCTCCACCACTCCCTGCGTGGTCAGCAGTTTTTCCAGCTCGGCGGCATCAAGCTCGGTGCGCCAGAGATCGAGCCAGAGCTGTTCCAGGTGGGCGGGGGCCTCCTTCTCTTCCCCCACCACGGCGACGAACTCCTGATGGACGGCGGCCATCTCCTCATCGAGGTGGGCCATGAAGGCGTCCCAGTCGGTAAAGCCGAGGGTGGCGATGAGCCGCTGGCGATCCCGATCCTCGCTGGGCAGAGTCTGGGTCTGCTGATCGCCGATCTCCTGCAAGATGTTTTCCACCCGGCGCAGGAAGCGATAGGCGGTGAGCAGGCGTTCGCACTGGCTCCCCTCCAGGGCACCCCCCTGGGCGATGGCGGCCAGCGCCTCGGGCAGGTGGCGTACCCGCAGGGCGGGCTCGCGCCCGCCACGGATGAGTTGCAGCGCCTGGGCGATGAACTCCACCTCGCGAATGCCCCCGGCCCCCAGCTTGATGTTGCCCTCCAGTCCCTTGCGACGCACCTCGGCGGCGATCATCGCCTTCATCTGGCGCAGGCCGTCGATGACGCCGAAGTCGATATAGCGGCGGAACACGAAGGGGCGCAGCAGTTCGGTCAGGGCCATGGCGTGTTCGCACTGGGGGCCCAGCACCCGTGCCTTGACCATGGCGTAGCGCTCCCAGTTGCGGCCGTGATGCTGGTAGTAGTCCTCCATGGCGGCGAAGGAGATGGCGAGCGGCCCCGCATCGCCAAAGGGGCGCAGCCGCATGTCGACCCGGAACACCTGACCATCCTGGGTGGGCTGGTGGAGGGCGTTGATGAGACGCTGCCCCAGCTTGATGAAGAACTGCTGGTTGGCGAGCTCCCGCCGCCCGCCAACGGTGTAGCCGTTCTCGGGGAAGGTGAAGATAAGGTCGATGTCCGAGGAGAAGTTGAGCTCGCCGCCGCCGAGCTTGCCCATCCCGAGGATGAGCAGCGGCTGGGGGTTACCATCGCCGTCCATGGGGGTGCCCAGCTCGCTGCACTGTTTGGCGTAGAGCCAGTCGCGGGCTCCACAGATGAGGACATCCGCCAGCTTGGTGAGATGGATGAAGCTCTCTTCGACCTCGGACTCCCCGAGCAGCTCGCGCCAGGCGATCACCAGCATGCGGCTGCGGCGGAACTGGCGCAGGATGCGCTTGAGCGCCTCCTCGTCCGCGACCTCGGCGAGCAGGGCTGCGAGTTCAGGTTCATAGGCGGGCCAGCGCTCGGCCCGGGTCAGTGCGTCCGATGCCAGGGTCTCGGCCAGCAGCCCCGGCTGCTTGATGAGGGAGTCGGCGACAAAGTCGGAGAGGCCGAGCAGGGTCAGCAGGGTCTGGCGGGTGGGCTCGGGCAGTGCGTCATACTGGGGCGCCAGGGCTAGCAGCCGCTGCCAGTGGCGCAGGGCCTGCTCCTGCAACAAGGGGGAGAAGGCGGAGAAAGAGGGAGAGTGCTGGGCCACGGTTGCCATCCTTGTGGTTGACGAGTCTGCAGGGAGAGTGAAATGCCGGCTGCCAATCTAGCACTCCCGGGCGCTGGCGTCACAGCGCCGCTGCCCGGAAGGTGATCCGGCAACGGATCTGGCGATCGGCCGGGCTCAGGGACGCCGGTAGATCTCGGGGTCGTAGATTTCCATCAGGCTGCCGGGGCTTCTCGGCGGCACAAAACCGAAGCCGGCGTAGAGGCCGTGGGCATCGGAGGTGGCGAGAGAGAGACGGCGCAGCCCTTGCAGCTCCGGGTGGGCGAGGATGGCTGCCACCAGGGCCTTGCTGTGACCGCGCCCGCGATGTTCGGGCAGCACGAAGACGTCGGCGAGATAACCGAAGGTGGCCTTGTCGGTGATGACCCGGGCGAAGGCGACCTGCTGGCCGTCGAGATAGGCTCCGAAGCACAGGGAGTGGTTGATGGCCCGCTGCAGGGTGGCGAGGGGAATGCCGAGGCACCAGTAGGCCTCTTCACTGAGGAAACGGTGAATGAGCGGGACGTCGAGGCGTCCCTTGTCGTCGCTTATCTCAAGCGCAGGTTCTGTGGTCTGCATCCTGGCTCCTTGCCGTGATGAAAAAAGAAAGGCCCCTAAGGGGGCCTTCCAGTGTACTCAAATCACGACCTCAGGCCAGCCTGAAGGTTTGACGATGGGCGCCAGCATCAGGCCAGCATCAGGCCAGCTTGAAGGCCTGGATATGGCTGTCCAGCGTCTGGCTGTGGTGTTCTACCAGTTCGGAGGCATCTTTCAGCTCCCGCAGCACCACGACGGAGCCTTCCACCACCTGTTTGACCTGCTCCAGGTTGGCATTCATCTCCTCGGCCACCGAGCTTTGCTGCTCGGAGGCGGCGGCGATCTGGCGGTTCATGTCGGCCACTCCCTGCACCCGCTGCACTATGGTGTCGAGCTGGGTACCAGCCTGAGTCACCTGCTCCACCCCCTTGTCCGCCTGTTGCACGCTCTCGGCCATCAGGCCGACGGCCTGGCGGGCGTTGCCCTGAAGCTGCTCGATCATCTTCTGGATCTCGACGGTGGCCGCCTGGGCACGGTTCGCGAGTTCGCGCACCTCGGAGGCGACCACGGCAAAACCGCGACCCGCCTCACCGGCGCGGGCGGCCTCGATGGCAGCGTTCAGGGCCAGCAGGTTGGTCTGCTCGGAGATGCTGCGGATGGTGTCCACCACGGAGCCGATGCGATCGACCCCGTGCTCCACTTCGTTGACCACGGTGGAGGAGCGCTGGATGTTGCCGGAGAGAGTGTCGATGGTGTTGACGGTAGCCGCCACGCAGCGGCTGCCCTCCTCGGCCAGCTGGCTGGTTTCGGCGGTGGCGTGGGACGCCTGCTCCGCGTGGTTGGCCACTTCTCGAATGGCCCCCACCATCTGGCTCATGGCGCTGGCAAGCTGCTCAATCTGGGTGAACTCCTCGTTGATGGCCTCGTTTGCCTCATCCATGCAGAGAGTCACCTGGGAGGCGATCTCGTTGAGCTCCTTGCAGGCGGCACGCTGGGTCCCGAACACCTCCTTGAGGTTCTCCTGAGAGTGGGCCACCGCCTTGGCGATGTCGCCGAACTCGTCCCGGGACTTGAGCAGCACGCTGTGGCTGAGATCCTTGTTGGCGAAACGCTCCAGCAGCCCCACCAGGTAGTGGACCTGCTTGACCATGAGGCGGGAGCCGGTGAGCAGCAGCACCACGAAGACGACCCCCATGAGCGCCGTCTCCACCAGCCCGGTCCAGAGCAGGCGATCGGCGATGGTGTTGGCCATGGCGGCATCAATGCCCTCGCTGAGCAGGGTCGCTTCCAGGTTGCTGGCATCGAACCAGAGTTTGGCCAGCAGCAGCAGGGTGCTGAACACCATGAGCAGCACCACCTTGGGCACCAGTCGGATGTTGCTCATGCGCCTCTCCAGCGGGTTCAACTGCATAATTTTTCTCCTTTCAACGTCCATTATTCCTTTGCCGTCATAGCTATCGGCATTATCTTCCTTTTTATTAATTTGCACCGTGCTTAAAGTTGGAAAATGTATGCGACATCACTTAACTCATTTGCGTACCATGGATCTGCTGATGGGGTTTCTCTCCGTGATTTCGGTTTGCCTGGTGGCTGCTCGCTGGCTGGGGCACGGTGAACTGAGTCCCCAGACTTTGCAGCTCTTTTATGATGTCGACAGTCTGATCTGCTACTTCTTCCTCGCTCACTTCGCCTATGGCTGGGCGCGTGCCTCCGACAGGATGGCTTTCTTCAAGAGCAACTGGTTCTATCTGCCCGGCAGCCTGCCCATGGTGGAGCAACTGCGCTGGGCGCGGCTCATCCAGCTGTGGCGGGTCTACCAGTTGCTCCGGGACAGACCGGATCTGCTGGCCATGTTCCGTCGTGAACGCAACGAAACCACCCTCTCCGGCATTCTCTTCCTCTTCTTCCTGTTGCTGGGGGTCGGCTCCGGCGTCATGTACTGGCTGGAAACGGGGCAACCCGGCAGCCAGATCCAGACTCCTTACGATGCCTTCTGGTGGACGCTGGTGACCCTCTCTACCGTGGGGTACGGGGATCTGGTGCCCAAGACGGAGGAGGGGCGCTTCGTCGCCAGCCTGCTGATCCTCTTTGGAGTGGGGTTGTTTGGCGCCCTCAGCGGCTTCATGGCCAGCCTGTTCGTCCATCCCGGCAAGACCAACGACGACACCGCTGTGTGGCGACGCCAACAGAGCGAGCAGCAGGCGCAACTGCTCAAAGAGCTCAAGGCCCTGCGCGCCGAGGTGCAGGCGCTGAAACAGAAGTAGGTGCGACGTCTGGAATGGTCGCGTCGTAAACCGGCGGTGCTGCGAGACAGCTCTCACTCGGGGAGATGGCGCTTTTCTTTGCTTGTCCTTTGACCCGCAGGCGGCTTAACATTCGGCCTGCAACCTAATCCAACGAAGAGAATCGATCGACCATGCGCGCCCTTCTCGGGATCCTGATCTGCTTGTGTGCCCAACAGGCACTGGCCGATACCCGCTATGTTTCAGACAACATCTTTACCTATATCCACAACGGTCCGGGTACCCAGTACCGGATCCTCGGCAGCGTCAAGGCCGGTGAGCCGCTGGAGGTCAAGGCGGTGAACCAGGAGGCCGGATTCACCCAGGTGGTGGACGGTCGTGGCCGCGAGGGCTGGATCAAGAACAGCGAGCTGCAGGGGGAGATCAGCCTGCGTGAACGTCTTCCCCAGGTTCAGAAAGAGCTGGACGAAGCCAAGGCCCGTCTGCTGAACCTCAATGGCGACAACGAGAAACGCTTCGCCGAGAAGGATGGCAAGATCGCCGAGCAGAGCAAGGAGATCGCCAGCCTCAAAGCCCGTCTGGACAGCCAGAGCGCCGAGATGAGCAGCCTCAAGGAACAGAACGACGCCCTGACCCAGAGCTATGACAACCGTGAGCACGACATGCAGATGGACTGGTTCATCCGCGGTGGTGCCATGGTGGGGGGCGGCATCCTGCTCGGGATCCTCCTGCCCATGCTCCCGCGCCGTCGCAAGAGCAGCGAGCGCTGGATGAACTGATCGCCCGGCGGTCAACAGAATGAAAGGTCGCCAGAGGCGCAATGCTGTTCACTTAAGAGAATTTGAGTTCCAGTCCACGTAGTATCAGGACAAAAAAGCGAGGGAGGCATGATGCCTCCCTCTTTCTATTGCAAGCCCCGCTGGATAAAGGCTGGAGGAAGATCGACTGGACACAGCCTTGCCCCCTCAACTCAAATCCAATTTATGAATAATCAGTCAAAAAAGTGCTTATCTGAACAGCATTGCGCCAGAGGCGGCCTTTTTTCAGGTTCATCGCGGCTTTCCGGGGAAGGCCGCCTTGATTTTCAGAAAAAAGTATTCTGAGTCCCTAAATCCATATGCCATGCGCTTTATCACTTTGATCTTGTTGTTCACCCCTTCCAGCACACTCGTGTGCATCGGG
>NZ_JAGKRH010000261.1:0-1180 GCF_017939245.1 Aeromonas sp. PrichA-15
ACCGGCAAGCGATTGGGCCGCTGCCCACAGGAGTGGTTGAGGGCCGTGGTCAGGGCGTGCATCGAGAAGACAGATTATCCCATCCCGGCAGAACTGATGCCGTCAACCCCGTCCTGGTGAATAGATACGTGCGAACAAGTATCCCAAGAACAAAAAATGAAAATTTTAGTCATTTAATATCAATGGGTTACCAGTAAATGCTCTCGTGCCATATGACTTATTCGCACCTTCCCTAGGGTATACGGCGTTGTACAGGCCCTCAATGCGGCACTATCCCTCAACAAGAACGATACACCAAGGCGTTGTCATGGATAAACAGACCAGCTTGGGGCCTCGGTGGCGTGGCTCCAGCCACATTGCTGAATAGACCGATGGGGGTTCAGGCTGTTGTGAATTTGGTGGGACGGATTCAGCATGGGGTGTGCAACTAAATCGAGGGTTGTGGTAGGCGAACCCCCACAGAATGCTTCAAAAACAACCAATCTCATCATTTTTTGAAATTTATTTCATTCACCCCACTTGAAAAATTCGGAAAACTGTCCATTTATTAATTATGAGAGCTATAAATTAATTTTTCCATTTCAACATTCCGCTGCGACGCAGCGAAGAGAAACCAGGTTTTACTTTCCCACCTTGTTTTCTCTTCCAAATTAAATATAAACATGGAATGTAGAAATTAAATCCATCTTCATAAAAATCAATACTCCTTGAGAAGACCATCAAGCAATGAATACACTCTAGAAAAGTAGAAATAGTACACGCTTGATGAAAGTAATAAATATCTGGTTGCATTCTCCGCCAAGGGCGGAATTATAAATATGCATTTTCAGAAATAAACTTTCTACCAAGAGCGGTTAGGGAAAGTGCGAACAAGTATCCCACGAACAAAAATGAAAATTTTAGTCATTTAATATCAATGGGTTACCAGTAAATGCTCTCGTGCCATATGACTTATTCGCACCTTCCTTAGTTATACCTGACAGAACGATAATTATCGAAAACGCCATGCACACCCATAAGAATTCCATTGTGGTGGGGCCTTGTTGCTCAAATCGGGGAACTATCTGTCATCTCGGTGATCTGATCCTGTAGCGCAGTCTCCGAGAGCATCAGATGGGCAAGTCCAAGCACAAGATCAGCAACTGGCAGCAGTACAACCAAGCCTTGGTGCAACGCGGTT
>NZ_JAGKRH010000262.1:0-293 GCF_017939245.1 Aeromonas sp. PrichA-15
GAGGGGGATTCCCATTACTGGGTGATAGCTGCTCGCGCAGTACCGGGTTCCTGCTTCATCGGGCGGCCTGATTGCACCACGCCTCCACAGGCTAAAACGGCGTGTCCCGCCGCTAAAATATTGCGAGCGCCGTTCACATCGGCGTTTGCCTCATAACCACACGCAGCGCATTTAAACTGGCTTTGCGTCTGGCGGTTATCCTTCGCAGTATGCCCACAACAGGCGCACTGCTGGCTGGTGTAGGCCGGGTTTATCGCCAACACCTGACCGCCTCGCCATGCCTGCTTATATTC
>NZ_JAGKRH010000263.1:0-6314 GCF_017939245.1 Aeromonas sp. PrichA-15
GAAAACGGGAGCCTTGGCGGCGAGTTTTTTATCAAAGCAGCGCATCCACGCGCCGTGCAAGTCTTTGAGTTTCTGCTGGAGGTTGTCGGTATATGCCTCGGTCAGAAAGGCCATTTCTGGGTCTTTCTTCCAACTGGTGAGCATCCTGTTCAGCTCAAAGGCAGAAGGTAGTTTTTCGCCAGCATCCAGAATGCGCTTTGTCTCTGCCAGCCCGTGATTCCAGACATAACGAGCACAACCGCCCAACTGGCGCAGGCGTTGCGCTTGTTGGGCGGTCGGTTCGAGTCGGAACTTGTAGGCTTTCAGAATTTGCATTTAGCGCTCAGTGTGCAGCATTATTACCATATCTATTAAGCCCGATTGAGTGACAGAATGCAATTCACTAAAATTAATAAATCACGCCATGCGGCCTACGTTTTGCACGTACATTTGGTGTTTATCACCAAGTATCGAAAGCCGATATTGGGGGAACTGCATCACGCCTCCTTCGGTCAGTATGCGGCAGAGGTTTGCAGAGATTTTGGTGCGGAACTGAAAGAGTGTGACGGAGAGGCTGATCATGTTCACATGCTGATAGAGTACGCGCCAACGGTGCAGCTATCGGTACTGGTGAACTCGTTAAAGGCGGTCACATCAAGGCGACTGCGTAATGAATTTCTGGACTTGAGAGGTGCTTACAGCAAACCCGTACTCTGGTCACGCTCTTACTTTGCGGGCTCTTGCGGCGGAGCACCGTTGGAGGTGATCAAGCAATACATTCAAAACCAGCGGGGCTGACGCCCCGGCGAAATTCCCCTCCCACCTACGTCGGAGGGAGTCCCCTTTCGCATTTAAGATGGCAATCTTCATTCCACACTCCTCATGGCTGGCTGAAATAGAGATCCTTGGTGGCGATGGCGCCCTTGAGGTTGCGGCTCGGCAAGCCGCGCAGTGCCGGGTCCACCAGTCTCATCTGGTTGTAGTGATAGACGGGGATGACGGGCACCTCCTCCATCAGCAGTTGCTCGGCCTGATGATAGATCCCGGACCGAACGTTGGCATCCAGGGTCTCGGAGGCCTGCTGCAGCAGACCATCGAAGACGGGGTTGCAGTAGCCGCTCTCGTTCTGGGGATCCTGGCAGCGGAAACTGCCAAGCATGGACGACGGCTCGACATAATCACCAAACAAAAATGAACGAGCCAGCATGAAATCACCACTGTTCTTGGCCACCTGATAAGCATTCCACTCCATGTTGTTGAGGGAGACTTCTACCCCCAGCGGTTTCCACATGGCCGCCACCGCCAGAGCCAGCTTCTTGTGGTTCTCCGACGTGTTGTAGGTCAGTGTCAACCTGAGAGGATGGGCGCTGTTGTAGCCTGCCTGGGCCAACAGCGCGGCTGCGCGGGCCAACCGAGTTGACTGGTCTTCCCGGGAGAGGGGGATATCCAGTTCGTCATAACCTGGCATGGCGGGCAGCAATGACCAGGCAGGACGTTCTCCCTGGCCGCTCACCTTCTCGGTCAGCAGGTAGCGATCAATGGCCATGGAGAGCGCTTGGCGCACCCGCACATCCTGCAATTCAGGGAGATTGAGATTGAAGGTATAAAGATAGGTGCCAAGCAGCGGCAAACCCCAGATCCGCCCCGGTGCCTCCTGCATGGTCTTCTGGTAGTACTCCAGCGCCACCTTGTTGGTGAGCTGGATCTCCCCCGCTTCGTAACGCAGCCGCTCCCCATGCTGGGAAGCGAGCGGCAGGTAGGTCACCCGCTGGATCCGGGTATGGGCGTCATCCCAGTACTGGGGGTTGCGCTCGGCTTCGATGCGCTCGTTCACCACCCAGCTCGCCAGCTTGTAAGGGCCATTGCTCACCATCTTGCCTGGCTGGGTCCACTGCTTGCCAAACTGGGTGATGACCCGTTCGTTGACCGGCACGAAGGGACGCTGGCTGACCAGTTGCAGGAAATAGGGAACGGGACGCTCCAGGGTCACTTTCAGGATCTGGTCGCTTTCTGCCTCCACCCCCAGGGCATCGAGATCGAGCGCACCGGCATAAATGGACTGGGCATTGTTGATGCCGGTCGCCAGCAACAGGCCAGCGGAGGGGGAAGCCTGCGCCGGATTCAGCAGCCGCCGCCAGGCGTAGACGAAATCCCGGGCTGTGAGGGGCTCGCCGTTGGACCATTTGAGCTGGGGACGCAGAAAGAAACGCCACACCAGTCCATCCTCGCTGGTCTCCCAGCGCTGGGCCTGGGCGGGCACTATCATGCCCTGTCCATCCTCGCTCACCAGCCCCTCGAACAGGTCCACCAGCACCACCTCCCCTGGGAAGCCGGAGCGGATCAGGGCCGGATCGAGGGACTCGGGTTCGGCGCCATTGCCTTTGACCAGGGTTTGTCTATCTGAAATGTAAGTCTGCTCAACCACGCTACTAGCCAGTGACGGCGGCACCGCCATCAACCCAAGCAGTAAGGGAGATAGCCAGCGACGGGCTGGCCTGACGGCGAAACGGTAAAACATACATTAACCTCGTTCAATTCTTTTGACTGCAATAGGGAGAAGGCCGGCGGCGCGCCTGGAAACGAATGCATGATGCCGCGCTTGTTATCCCCGAAGACGGCCCGTATTGTATCGGGCCTGCCCGATAGAGGGAGTCTTCCGGGTTATTTTTTTCATGGTTTTATGACGACATAGCGGCCACGGGTGCGTGCGACAGCAAGAAGGCACGCTCCCCTGCCCCGTAAGCAATCGGCCCGGGGTGATATGTCGCCTGTAGGTCCGGTTGTCGTCTACCGTTTCAGGGGTCTTTATGGGTTACGAATGGCTGGCGCTGGCTGCCGCCAGTTTATGGGCGATCGCCGCCCTCATCTCCGTCAAACCGGCTCGCCATCTGGGGGCCTTTGCCTACAGCCGCTGGCGGATGTTCCTGGTCAGCCTGATGCTGGCCAGCGCAAGTCTGGTGACGGGAGGCTGGCAGACCCTCACCGAGAGCGCCCTTCCCCTGCTGGCCCTCTCCGGCCTCATCGGCATCTTCGTCGGCGATACTGCCCTCTTTGCCTGCATGAACCGACTCGGCCCCAGGCGCAGCGGTCTGCTCTTCTCCTGCCACGCCCTCTTCTCCGCCCTGCTTGGGCTCTGGCTCTTTGGCGAGCGGCTCGATGGTTGGCGCCTGCCAGGCGCCTTGCTGGTCCTGGCCGGGGTCATGCTCGCCATCCTGTTTGGTCGTCGTGGCGACAACCAGCAGAACGAATGGGAGCAGGTGCGCGGCCGCCTCGTGGTCGGCATAGCCCTTGGCCTCACCGCAGCCCTGTGCCAGAGCCTCGGAGCCATCATCGCCAAGCCGGTGATGATGAGCGGCACCGTGGACGCGGTGAGCGCTTCCGGCGTGCGCATGGGCAGCGCCCTCTTGGCACACTGCGTCTTGCGGGCACTGCGCCTGCCGCTCGCCATGCCGCACAACCCAATCAACCGGCAGGTGCTCGGCATGATAGGCATCAACGGATTTCTGGCGATGACGCTGGGAATGACCCTGATCCTGGTGGCCCTGCGTCAGGGAGATGTGGGCATGGTGGCCATCTTGTCTTCCACCACACCGGTCATTCTGCTGCCCTTGCTGTGGTGGCACTCGGGGATGCGTCCCTCGCTCCCCGCCTGGGCCGGAGCCCTGCTCGCCACCCTGGGCACGGCCCTGGTGCTGGGAATGGGGAACTGAGCCCCGTCTATCCTGCAGGAAGGACCAACACGCCCATCGGCGGCACTGAGCCGCCGATGCTCCCCCGTGCCGGACAGGGAGAGAGGCGATCGCGTCCCTAGAACAGGGCCACTTCCTCTTCGGTCAGCTCCCGGTATTCCCCCGGTGCCAGCTCATCGTCCAGAGCCAGATCGCCGATGCGTTCCCGATGCAGTCCGACCACCTTGTTGCCGATGGCGGCGAACATCCGCTTCACCTGGTGATACTTGCCTTCGTGGATGGTCAGGCGTGCTTCCCGATCGTCCAGGATTTCCAGCTCCGCAGGGCGGGTCTTGTCGTTCTCGTTGCGCAGGTAGATACCGTCGGCAAAGAGCGAGATGGCCTCTTCACTCACGGGATCAGCCAGCCAGACGTGGTAGGTCTTCGCACACTCGTGCCGGGGCGACGTGATGCGATGGGACCACTGGCCGTCATCGGTGATCAGCACCAGCCCGGTGGTATCGAGATCGAGGCGCCCCACCACGTGCAGTTTGCCCATGGCCGGCTCGTCGAGCAGGTGGAACACGGTGGCGTGATCCGGGTCCTCGTTGGAGCAGACATATCCTTCCGGCTTGTGCAGCATGAAGTAGCGATTCTGCAGGTTCAGGGTCAAGGTCACACCGTCAAACTCGATCTGGTGTTGCTCATTGATGTGAAAGGCGGGCTGCTTGACCAGCACGCCGTCTACCAGCACTTCCCCCTGACGGATCAGCTTGCCCGCCTGGGAACGGGTCAAATCGGAGCAATCGCAAAGAAATTTGTCGAGCCGCATGCAAAAACCTCGGAATCCATCATGATTGGGGGCGACATTATATCGGTCAGACCCGACAACACCAGTACTAAGCGACAGGGACTCAAGATGGCGCCTGACGCCATGATGTGCCAGTGATAGACTGCCGTCAGCAGACCGACATCACACATAATAATAAGCCCAGGATGTACCCATGAAGCCGACGAAGTCTCACCCCGTCATCCCCGTCAGCCAGTTGAAACCTGGCATGTATGTCATTGCCATTGCCAGCCAGACCGGCGCCATGGAAATTTCCCAGACGGGCATGGTGACCAACCCTCAACAGGTGGAGGCGCTGATCCGGCGTGGCGTGCTGACGGTGCGGGTGGATCTTGCCCGCAGCAAGCTGCCGGGAGGGGGCACGGCAAGCCCGGCGGATGTGGTGACAAACGGGGCGGGCTCCTCTCGTCAGATCGGCAGTAGTGAAGGGCGCGAGCTCAAGATCCGTCGGCTCTATCAGGAAGCGCGCGAACTGCAAGGCAAGTTCATTCGCCATCTCAAGGCCGGAGAGCCCATCGACATCACGCCCCTTGCCGCCGTGGCCGAAGAGATGGTCGATACCATTTTCACCCACGGCGATGCCATGCTCTGTCTGGCGCGGATCCGTGCCAAGGATGCCTACCTGATGGAGCACTCCATGAATGTCGCCATCCTCCTGGCGAACTTCGGCCGCTACCTGGGGCTGGATCGCAGCGTGCTCAAGGAGCTGACCCTCGGTGGCCTGCTCCACGATGTGGGCAAGATCATGACCCCGGACGAGGTGCTCAACAAACCGGGCAAGCTCACCGATGAGGAGCTGGAGGTGATGCGCGAGCACGTGGTCCACAGCCACGACATCCTGGCCGCCACCGCCGGCATCACCCCCATCATGCTGGAGGTGGCCGCCAACCATCACGAGCGGATCGATGGCACTGGCTACCCGCGGCGCCTCAAGGGGGATCAGCTCTCCCTCTACACCCGCATGAGCGGCATCGTCGATGTCTACGATGCGGTGACGGCAGACAGGGTTTACAAACAGGGCATGCAGCCAACCCAGGCGTTTCGCATTCTGCTCAAGGGGGTTGACCTGCATTTTGATGCCGACCTGGTAACCAGGTTCATCAAGTGCATGGGGGTCTATCCGGTGGGTACCCTGGTGCAGCTCTCCAACCAGCGCCTGGCCATCGTGATGCAGCGCAACGAACAGCAACCGCTCAAGCCCGTGGTCAAGGTGATCTATCACGCAGGCCATCGCCATTATCTCGAGGTGCAGTGGCTGGATCTCGCCAAAAACGGGGTTCAGGAGACCATAGAGAGCACGGTGGACCCCAAGGAGTTTGGCATCAACCTGGCCAACTTCGTCTAACCTGTCCGGCTTGTTGACGGCTGCTCGCGGCAATGGTGTTCGCTGAGCCAGCGCACCGCGCGGCGCAAGTCTTCACCTTGACATCCTCCCCCACCTTAGCGCTTCGCGTCACAGGAGGGGGATTCCCATTACTGGGTGATAGCTGCTCGCGCAGTACCGGGTTCCTGCTTCATCGGGCGGCCTGATTGCACCACGCCTCCACAGGCTAAAACGGCGTGTCCCGCCGCTAAAATATGGTTCATCGCGGCTTTCCGGGGAAGGCCGCCTTGATTTTCAGAAAAAAGTATTCTGAGTCCCTAAATCCATATGCCATACGCTTTATCACTTCCTGATTACCCATGATTAGCAGTCAGTTACCACGAACTATACTGATCTTACGTACAGTTATCGAGGTGCGAGATCATGGCCAAAAGCAAAATCCAATTCCAGAAAGGCTACAGCCTGTTTGAGTTTCTCAAGGACTATGGCACTG
>NZ_JAGKRH010000264.1:0-293 GCF_017939245.1 Aeromonas sp. PrichA-15
TCCAACGGTGCTCCGCCGCAAGAGCCCGCAAAGTAAGAGCGTGACCAGAGTACGGGTTTGCTGTAAGCACCTCTCAAGTCCAGAAATTCATTACGCAGTCGCCTTGATGTGACCGCCTTTAACGAGTTCACCAGTACCGATAGCTGTACCGTTGGCGCGTACTCTATCAGCATGTGAACATGATCAGCCTCTCCGTCACACTCTTTCAGTTCCGCACCAAAATCTCTGCAAACCTCTGCCGCACACTGACCGAAGGAAGCGTGATGCAGATCCCCCAATATCGGCTTTCGATA
>NZ_JAGKRH010000030.1:0-84249 GCF_017939245.1 Aeromonas sp. PrichA-15
CGGTCTTTTGGATAACGTCTTTGATGCGCAGTACTTTGGGGGACGTGTTCATGGTGTTCTCCTGGTAGTTGGGGGTTTCGTTCACCAGAAGGGATTGGGGGTTGAAAAAAACTGGCTTTAAGGAGGGGGTGACTGCGATAGCAAGTTAATGATGGCCTGTCATGTCATAACAAGGCTGTATGATGTTGTAGAGCAAGATTGATTGAGGGCAAGTGGGATGCTACGCGGTGTGTTTTTGAAGGATAACTCATGTGATAGTCAATGTGACTGACATAGGATTGGGCTGTGCAATGTATGGAAACAATCGTCTGCAGAGGCTATGATAAAGCTGCTATCTGTCACCTAGGTGACCATCTCTTTTTTGTTTTTTAATTTATTAATGGGCGGGGTCATTTGAATATAGAACGCAGAGTAATTAATTTTATTTTTCATTGTTTTTTATTTAAATCCAATAAAATAAATGGAGGGTGTGAAAAATACAAGAGAGACGCGGCATATATATCAATAATGTCACCTCTTATTGAAACAAAAGAGTGTGCGGTGCATGATCTTATCTACAGATATCTTATCTATAAGCGGAGATATCCCATATCATCACCCCACCCGCCTCAATTTCAATTGGGCTTTGAGGATGTATGCCACTTTCGACGTGTGAGTGGGAATATGCTTTTCCAGCTTGTTCCTAAAAATAAAGTTAACTCTGCTTTTAGGCTAGAAAATGCTCACACTGATCTAGAAAGACTAGATGTAATTATTCATGATTGGCTTCACATCTCAATTGAACAGATAGAAGATGTTATTGAAATATACAAGCAAAACCTATCCATAGAGGATGTCAAATTATTTTCAAGCACTATCCTTTCTTATTTGTCGAGAGCGCTTGATAGCAAATGTTACACTGTTCAAGGGGTCTTTGAGAAAACCCCATCAATGGATACATTGTCAGTGGTATTCATTAATTTAATGAAGATATCTGAGAGCGATAAAAACCATATGGCGTTACGAAGTAATGTCGTTGCCGAGCGTTTTTTCTCCTTGAGTGAAAAAAACTTGTTGCTGTCTCAAGACAATAAACGTGTTGAAGGAATGCTTCAGATTTTAATAGACGCAATAATTATATCCGCAAGTATTGATGATAAATCAAGGCTTGCTCGTAAAAATGCTATAATGGCAATAATACTTGGTGCTAAGCAGCTAGCATTAACTGTGATCGATGAGCGTTTATCAAACAAGCTAAAAAAATTAGTCTACTCAGATGAACATACCATTGAGCGTTTATCTAAAACTGTTTTTTCACGCATCAAGTCATGCTGGTGGTTTTCTGAGTTAATGGCATCAGCAAAAAACAAGCAGGATAAATTTGTTTACATAAAAGCTCTTCTGAATTCCTTCTTTATGACATATCAGCAGATAGATAGCCTGTTAAATAGTATACAATCTGCCAATAGCACGAAAAAGAATAAAGAACTAAAAAGAGTAGAGCAACTTACTTTTGATGTTCCATCTCTAGTGAAGGAGCGATTTGAAAAATTATACTTGGAAAAATGTAAAGACAATAATAAATTAACTAAGAGGGAGCTTATTTCTGTTCTTATTGATGAAGAATACAGAAAAACCTTTAACAAATCTGAGGAAAATAATTCATGCTTCGGTATAACGTATGATGAAGAGAATGACTTGTATTCTCCCGCGTTGCGAGGTTGACGTCAATCTGAAAGCTAAAAATACATCCAAGCCACAATCTGAAAAACGGTAATTTTTGAAAGTGGACATAGGCCTTTCAAATGGAGTGTATCAGCAGGAAGCCTAGGGCTAACAGTAAAAACCAGGTAGTCTGCTTGGCGTTTAAGTAGAGACGAATATCGGTGTTACGTTAGTGTGAAATATTGATTCCGACCCAGATCACACCTATTCTCTGGACAGACCTCATCAACGAGTGCTGTGAGCAACAGGATACCGCTGGTATGGAGGTCATGCTGCAGACCTATGAAGCAGGATTACGTGATGGCATCACCTTTCCCTGACATGGGGCTAATGGGCATGTGGAGTTTCTGTCATTTATTGCCAGCACCAGCCGCCCTGAACACCAGTGGCTGCTTAGCATATCTGGCTATACGGGCTCATAGAAGGAAGCGGCCATTGGCCGCTTCCTTCTTATTCAACCAGCAAGTCACCAGACACAAACTCAGCCCATGCATCCATCATGGGGCGCCGTTGGTCCAGCAGGTCAGTGCGGTGGTATGCAGCTTCAACCTTGTTCTGCACCGTATGGGCTAACGCTCGTTCAGCGAGATCCCGTGCATAACCCTGCTCGCTGCACCAGTCTCGAAAGCTGGAACGAAAGCCATGAGCAGTTGCCAGACGGCCAGGAGTACAACTCTCCGCCTTGGCCCTTCTTAGAAACATCGTCAGAACTGTGTCTGAGAGCGGTACTTGGTCTCTGGGAGAAGGGAATACCAACACATCATGCAATCCCCTTAACCCCATCAGGATTTCGACAGCACGAAGAGATAACGGAATACGATGTTGTTGCTTGGCCTTCATACGTTCAGCTGGCAGAGTCCAGACCTTTGCCTCCAGATCGACTTCAGACCATCTCATTGCTCGGACTTCACCTGAGCGACATGCTGTCAGAATCAAGAACTCCAGCATAGAGCGGGTGACGTCGTACTGTTGCGTTGTTCTCAGATGTTTTTGCACAAAGGCGGGGATATCACGCCAAGGCATTGCAGGCTGGTGTTCTACCCGTACAGACTTGCTGGGTTGTGCCGGTAGTAAGTGACCCACAACATCCACTGGGTTGGCAGAGGTATAGCCGTGGGCCCATGCCCAAGCCATCACTGCGTGTAGGCGCTGCTTAACACGGCTTGCTGTTTCCGGGATCGTCAGCCATATCGGTTGCAAAACGGAAGCGATATGAGCTGGAGTTATCGCATCAATGGAGATAGCGCCAATGGTAGGAAAGGCATATTGCTCCAATGTGGTGATCCATTGCTTACCATGCTTGGGGTTCTTCCAGCCGGGTAACAAGCTTTCGTAAACCAGTCTGGCAGATGCTTCCAAGGTCGGGATCTTCGGCTTGTTCTGCTCCTGTAATCGGATCTCCAATGGGTCCAAATTATTCGCCAGCTGTTCCCGCATTGCTTGTGCGTCTCGAGCCGCGTCAGCGATAGAGATCTCGGGGTAAGTCCCGAGGCCAGCATTCCGCCGTTTCTTCGTCAGTGGGCTGACATAGCGGAATACCCACTTGCCTTTACCCTTGATGGTAGAAGGGTGTAGCGTTAACCCGGTAATGCCACCATGAGCAAGGGGCTTATCTTCTGGCTTGATGCTACGAGCTTTGGTATCGGTGAGGATTGCCATCAGGTAACCTCCTTGAGAATTGAGTATGCCACACAGTATGCCACCAAGCATACGCAGTGGTAATATCTGATTGGAATGGATTGGACTTGTTTTGCTTATAAGTTGATGATATTAAATGAATTGATGTATTTGCGCGGGCTGAGTTGGACTTGGTTGCGGCGGGCACCTCCTCCGCCATCTATATAGCCCAACTGATTTATTCAGTTGGGCTTTTTCGTATTCGCGTGCTACATGCAGGTGCCATTGAGTGACAACCTGAGCGGGGCTCTCCCACCCGTCAGTTCCTTCAATGGTGGCCAACAAGATGCGGACGAGCACGGCCAGGCTGCCCGTCAGTCCGGTGGATGTCTGGCTCGAACGCCGAGCCTGTCTCTTTCACGGTCTCGATGGCCTCTGTTGTCTGAACGCTGTCATTGTCTGGGCCGTTAGATTGCTGCCGCCAGTGACGATAATCCCGCCTCCCGTGCTCTCCTGCCAGCCCATGCCTTCTCACCTTGGCCGCCACCACAGCGCCCGTGATGACACTGGAAGTGAGGGCTGAGAGCCACTCCCTGCAGCCCCCTGCCGGCATTGCCGAGCGCCAGACATCAGGGGGCAACATCATGACGCTCTCCGCTACGTGGCTCGTCTGGCCCTCCAGGCCTGAATGCGCGCCTGGGTGCCGATGACGAAGACAAAAAAGACCGGCACGAAGAAGATGGCCAGCAGGGTGCCGCTGATCATGCCGCCGAACACGCCGGTGCCGATGGCATGCTGGGTCTCCGCGCTGGCACCGCTGGCAAGCATCAGCGGCACCACACCGAGGGTGAAGGCGAGTGATGTCATCAGGATGGGGCGCAGACGCAGGCGTGCGGCGGTCACCGCAGCGTCAAGCAGCGAGCGCCCTTCGCCATGCAACTGGCGGGCAAACTCCACGATGAGGATGGCGTTCTTGGCCGACAGGCCGATGATGGTGATCATGCCCACCTTGAAGAAGACGTCGTTGGGCATGCCGCGCAGCATCACCGCCGCCACGGCGCCGAGCAGGCCCAGGGGGACCACCAGCATCACGGAGAGCGGAATGGACCAGCTCTCGTAGAGCGCGGCCAGCACCAGGAAGACCACCAGCGCTGACAGCAGCATCAGCAGGGGGGCCTCGGCCGCCGACTGGCGCTCCTGCAGCGACTGTCCCGTCCAGGCCAGGGCGAAGCCTGGCGGCAATTGCGCCACCAGGCGATCCATTTCCGCCATCGCGGCGCCACTGGACACCCCGGGGGCGGCACTCCCGAAGAGACGCACGGCGGGGAAGCCCTCGAAGCGCATCATCTGTTGCGGCGACTGGCGCCAGGTCGGCGTCACCACCTCCCGCAGGGGCACCATGCCGCCGCTGGCATTGCGCACCCGCACGCCGAGTACGTCATCGAGCTGCATGCGCGCCGACGCGTCGGCCTGCAGGATGACCTGCTGCATGTGCCCGCCGTTGGGAAAGTCGTTGATGTAGAGCGATCCCATCGCCGCCGACAGGGTGCTGCTCACGCTGGTGAACGAGAGTCCCATGGCCTCGGCCTTCTGCCGGTTGATCTCGAGGTGAATGCTCTCGCCGGGGGGCAGGCTGTCGAGATAGACATCGCTCACCACTTCGCTTTGGGCCGCCAGTGCCAGCAGTTGCGCCTGGGCGGCCAGCAGCGCGGCCTCCCCCTGGTTGGCCCTGTCTTGCAGGAAGAGCGTGAAACCCGAAGAGGTGCCCAGTTCGTCGATGGCGGGCGGCAGCAGGCTCATCACGGTGCCTTCCTTGCTGTTGGCCATGGCGGCCTGTGCCAGCTCAGCCTCTTCGGCAGCCGTGGCACCATGACGCAGGTCCCACTCTTTGAGCATGGTGAAGGCCATGGCCGCATTGGGGCCGGCGTCGGAGAAGCTGAAGCCTTGCACCACCAGATTGGTGTCGAGCGCCTCGCGAGAGGCCACATGGGCCTCGAACTCCTTGATGACGGCCAGGGTGCGCTCGCTGGTGGCGCCGGTCGGCAGCTGGATGGAGGTCATGAAGTAGCCCTGATCCTCGTCCGGCAGGAAAGAGGAGGGCAACTGGGTGGCGGCGATGGCCAGCACGGCGCAGAGGGCGGCGAAGGTAGCCATCATGCGTCCGCTGCGCCCGACCAGCCGGGTGACCCGAACGTCGTAGCCTGCGGTGAGCCGCTCGACGCCCCGGTTGAAGGCGCCGAAGAAGCCGAGCTTCTCATGGTGACTCGGGCTGACCGGACGCAGCAGGGTGGCGCAGAGCGCTGGCGTCAGGGTCAGGGCGAGGAAGGCGGAAATCAGGATCGACACCGCCATCGACAGGGTGAACTGCTGGTAGATGACCCCCACGGAGCCGCTGCCGAACGCCATGGGGATGAACACCGCCGTGAGCACCAGGGTGATGCCGATCACCGCCCCGGTGATCTCCTTCATGGCCCGCGATGTCGCCTCCCTGGGCGATAGCCCCTGGGTGGCCATCAGGCGCTCGACGTTCTCCACCACCACGATGGCGTCGTCGACGATGATGCCGATGGCCAGCACCATGCCGAACATGGTCAGGGAGTTGATGGAAAAGCCGGCCAGTAGCATCACCGCGAAGGTGCCAAGCAGGGCGATGGGGGCGACGATGGCCGGGATCAGGGTGTAGCGCAGGTTCTGCAGGAAGAGAAACATCACCAGGAACACCAGCACCATGGCTTCCAGCAGGGTGTGGATCACCTTGTCGATGGAGACCTTGACGAAGGGGGCCGAGTCGAACGGGATCGAATAGGCCATGCCCGCCGGCAGGGTGGGGGCAAGCTGGGCAAGACGAGTGCGTACCGCATCGGCGGTGCGCACGGCGTTGGCGCCGGGGGAGAGCTGGATGGCGGCGCTGGTGGCAGCCACCCCGTTCTCGCGGTTGGAAAAGGCGTAGGATTGCGCCCCCAGCTCGACCCGGGCCACGTCACCCAGCACCAGCTTGGCGCCATCGGCACCTGCCCGCAGTACGATGGCGGCGAACGCCTCGGGAGTGGTCAGCTGCCCCTGTACCGTGAGGGGAACCGTCAGTCGCTGGCCAGGCAGGGCGGGTTCGTCGCCGAGGCGCCCCGGTGCAATCTGCACGTTCTGCTGCTCGATGGCCTGCGCCACCTCGCTGATGGTCAACCCGTAGGCGGCGAGCTTGCCCGGATCCACCCAGATGCGCATGGCCTGCTCGGCGCCGAACAGCTGCACTCGCCCCACGCCGTCGATGCGGCGCAGCTCCTGCACGATATTGCGGGCCATGTAGTCGTTCAGCGCGACCTCATCGAAGCGGCCATCCGGTGAAGTCATGCCGACCATCATCAGAAAGCCGGACGAGGCGGACTCCACCTGCAGGCCGGTTTGCCGCACCGCCTGTGGCAAGCGAGGCTCGACCGCCTTGATGCGGTTTTGCACGTCCATCTGGGCCAGCTCCGGATCGGTGCCCGGCTTGAAGGTGGCGGTGATCTGCGCGCTGCCGGAGGCATCTACCGACGACTCGAAGTAGAGCAGGTTCTTCACCCCGGACAGCTCGCGCTCGATAAGGCTCACCACCGCATCGTTCAGGGTCTGCGGCGTGGCGCCCGGATAGGTGGCATAGAGGGTCACCGAAACCGGCGCCACCGAGGGATAGCGGGAGATGGGCAGCTTGGGGATGGCGATGACCCCCGCCAGCACGATGAAGAGGGCGATCACCCAGGCAAACACCGGGCGATGAATGAAAAACTGCGGCATGAAATGTCTCCGATTCAACGGTTACCG
Source organism: Aeromonas sp. PrichA-15 (assembly GCF_017939245.1). Taxonomy (NCBI): domain Bacteria; kingdom Pseudomonadati; phylum Pseudomonadota; class Gammaproteobacteria; order Aeromonadales; family Aeromonadaceae; genus Aeromonas; species Aeromonas sp. PrichA-15. Next base: position 7,120 of record NZ_JAGKRH010000030.1, read on the forward strand.
GCGTCAGCCTGCTGGCTGACGGCGGGGGATTGCCAGGGATGGGCAATGACTTGCGTCCCCGGGGTCAGGCGGTCGATCCCCTCGATCACCACCCGCTGTCCGGCGTTGAGCCCGGACGCGATGCGGTACTGGCTATTCACCAGTTCAGCGGTGTTGACCGGAACCAGTTGTGCCTGCCCCTGGCCATCCACCACCCACACGCTGGTCTGGCCCGATGTGCGCACCACCGCCTGCTGAGGCACGCTCAGGGCGTTGGCATAGCGGGCACGGGGAATGCGCGCCTGTACGTAGAGGCCGGGCAAGAGCCGCCGCTCCGGGTTGTCCACCAGTACCCGCAGCAGTACGTCACCGGTCCCGGCATCCACCTCGATGCCGGAGAAGAGGATGTGCCCCTGCATGCCGAGCGGCTTGCCGTCGCTGCCGAGGATATCCACCGTCAGTTCCGGTGCCGTCGAGCCAGCCTGCTGGCGCAGGGTGTCGAGCACAGAGGCCGGTTGACGCACATCGACGTAGACCTGATCGATCTGCTGGATCCTGGCCATGGGGGTGGCGTCGGTGGGGGACACCAGGGCCCCTTCACTCACCAGTGCCTGATCGATGCGCCCGGCGATGGGGGCTTCCACGCTGGCAAATTGCAGGTTCAGCTGGTGCCGGGCCAGGGTCGCCCTGGCCTGAGCCACGTCGGCGGCCGCCTGATCACGCTGGGAGACCGCATCGTCATAGGTCTGGCGGCTGATGGCCTCGGTGCGCAGCAGTGGCACCAGACGGTCAATCTGGATACGGGCGCGGGCCAGCACGGCCTCCGCGCGCTGCAATGCGGCGGCGGCGCTGTCGACATCCGCCTTGAAGGGGGCCGGATTTATCTGGAACAGCACGGTGCCTGCGCCGATTTCGGCGCCCTGCTCGAACAGGCGGCGCTGCACGATGCCGCTAATCTGGGCCCGAATTTCGGCGCTTCGCACCGCGGCCACCCGGGCGGGCAGATCCTCGCTGATGACCAGGTCCTGACCTGCCAGCGTCATCACCGACACCTGAGGACGGGTCGGCGCATCTTGCGCTTGCGACGCCCCATCGCAACCTGCCAATCCGAATACGGCAATGACGGCGAGCAGGGTGCCCGCATACCGCTGTTTGACAAACATCATACTCACCTCGTTAAACCGTCTCCCGGGCATGGTGCTGCCGCGAGAGCACATCGAACGGGTATTATGGAGAGGGGCTATTGCGAATGATTCGAGGCTTTGTGGAGAATCCATGGAGGCGGTGATAAAGTTCAAGCCCACCATTTTCGAGTCCGACCATGTCGTATCTTCCTGCTTCCGCCAACCCGGCGGCCCAGTCACTGGTACTGATTGCAGAGGATGAAGCCGAGATAGCCGACATCCTCGCCGCTTACCTGCAACGCCACGGATTGCGCACCCTGCATGCCGTCGATGGCCGCGAAGCCCTGGCCATGCACCAGACATGCAAACCCGATCTCCTGTTGCTGGATGTGCAGATGCCGCAGCTCGATGGCTGGCAGGTGCTCAGCGAGATCCGGGCCCGTGGCGACACGCCGGTGATCATGCTGACCGCCCTGGATCAGGACCTCGACAAGCTGATGGGGCTGCGCATGGGGGCGGATGACTATGTGGTCAAACCCTTCAACCCGGCCGAAGTGGTGGCCCGGGTACAGGCGGTGCTCAGACGCAGCCAGGCTGCGAAGCAGACCATGGCCCGGGTGCTGCGGGTCGGCCCCTTCCAGATCGATCTGGAGAGCCACGAGGCCAGCATTTGCCGCGATGAGGGGCAGCAGGTGCTGGATCTGACCCTTACCGAGTTCAAGTTGCTCGCCTCTCTGATGCGGGCACCCAAGCGGGTGTTCAGCCGCGCCGAACTGCTGACCCACTGCCTGCCGGAGGGGGATACCCAGGAGCGCACGGTGGACAGCCACATCAGCAAGCTGCGCAAGAAGCTGGAGGCACAGGGCATCCAGGGGGTGCCCGCCAGTGTCTGGGGCGTCGGCTATCGCTTCGGGGGTGATGCGTGACATCGGCACCCGGCCTGCGCAGGCAAATCATCCGCTCCCTGGGGCTGATGGCGCTCGGCATCATCTGCCTCGCGGTGATCGGCACCTATGTGTTCTACGCCATTGCCGTGACCTATGTGCCTGGCAGCATCTCTGAGAGCTGGATGCCCTCCAGGGTCGAGATGATCTGGATTGGCTCGACCATTCTCATTGCATTGGGGATGGCGCTGTACGTGGCGGTGCGCCTCTCTCGCCGCATCCTGACTCCGCTCAATTCGGTGGCGAACAGCCTGCGCGAGGTGGCAGAGGGCAAACTCGATGCGCGCGTGCCGCTGGATGAACAGGCGATCGGGGAGACGGCGCAACTGGTGCGGGACTTCAACACCATGGCCGAACGGCTGCAGAGCATGACCCGTGAGCGGGAGTTCTGGAATGCCGCCATCGCCCACGAATTGCGCACCCCGGTGACCATCTTGCGTGGCCGCTTGCAGGGGCTGGCCGAAGGGGTATTTCCGCCAGAACGTGCGCTCTTTGAAGGTTTGTTGCGCCAGGTGGAGGGATTGACCCACCTGATCGAAGACTTGCGGGTACTCAGTCTCAACGACAGCGGCCACCTGGAGCTGCAACGAGAGGCGATCAGGCTGGCCGACGAGCTTGCCGTGGTGCTTGAGGCGTTTGCCACCCCCCTGGCCGCGAGCGGTTTCACTATCAAGCGGGAGCTCGATGCCGAACTCTGGGTCTGTTGCGATGCTCTTCGCATCCGTCAGGCCCTGATGGCGCTGCTGGAAAATGCCCAGAAGCATGGGGTGCCGGGCATGCTGACAGTGCGCCTGCATCGTTCGGGCACCCAGTGCATCCTGAGCGTGGAAGACGAAGGGCCCGGCATCAGCGAGGAGGTCGCCGCCCATATCTTCGAGGCGTTTCGCCGGGGGGATCCGTCACGCTCACGCAAGAGTGGCGGTAGCGGGCTCGGGCTGGCCGTGGTCAAGGCCATTGCCGAGGCTCACGGCGGCAGTGCGGTCTGCCAATCCGGCGGGCGGGGCGGCACCCTGTTCCTGCTTTCCTGGCCCCTCTTGCACCCTGACGGCAGGTCATGACCCCGCATTGCTGCATCGGTTGAGGATGGGAGCGCCGAGGCGCGTGTGTTGACTGTGATCCAACAGCCCAAAAAAGCCCATCTCATGGGGAGAGACGGGCTTTTTTTATGGCTTGCAGGCAGCGCCCTCATGGGGCGCACCGGGATCAATGCTCGGCCAGCAGGGGCTCTCCCTCCTGGCATTTGTCGTGGATGGCAAAGCGATCGACCAGGGTGGCACTGGCGTCGTTCAGGCCGATGACCGCCACCTCTTTCCCCTCACGGCGGAACTTGATGACCACCTTGTCGAGGGCCGTGATGGCGGTGATGTCCCAGAAGTGGGCGTGCGTCAGGTCGATGACCACCTTCTCCACTTCCTCCCTGAAATCGAAACCGGCCAGGAACTGCTCGGCGCTGGCAAAGAAGACCTGGCCCCGCACCAGATAGGTACGCACGGCGCCGCTGCGCTCGCTGTCGCTCTTGACCAGCATGACGCGGGCAACCTTGTGGGCGAAGAAGAGAGAGGCGAGCAGCACCCCCACGAAGACCCCGAGTGCCAGGTTGTGGGTCGCGACCACCACGGCGACGGTGGTCACCATCACCAGGTTGGTGGAGAGGGGGTGGCTCTTCAGGTTGCATACCGACTCCCAGGAAAACGTGCCGATGGAGACCATGATCATCACGGCCACCAGGGCTGCCATGGGGATCTGACGGATCCACTCATCCATGAAGACCACCATCAGGATGAGCAGGGTCCCCGCCACGAAGGTGGAGAGGCGGCCGCGGCCACCGGATTTGATGTTGATGACGGACTGGCCAATCATGGCGCACCCCGCCATGCCTCCCAGCAGACCGGCGCCGATGTTGGCGATCCCCTGACCCTTGCACTCGCGGTTGCGATCGCTTGGGGTGTCGGTCATCTCGTCGACGATGGCTGCCGTCATCATGGACTCGAGCAGTCCCACCACCGCCAGCCCCGCTGAATAGGGGAAGATGATGGCCAGGGTCTCCAGATTGAGGGGCACGTCGGGCCAGAGGAAGACCGGCAGGGTATCGGGCAGCTCGCCCATGTCGCCCACGGTACGGATGTCGATGCCCAGGGTGATGGCCACCGCCGTCAGGATGACGATGCACAGCAGGGGGGAGGGGAGCAGTTTGCCCACCACGGGAACGAGCGGGAACAGATAGATGATGCCAAGCCCGGCCGCGGTCATGGCGTAGACCTGCCAGGTGACGTTGGTGAGTTCGGGCAGCTGGGCCATGAAGATAAGGATGGCCAGGGCGTTGACGAAGCCGGTCACCACGGAGTGGGAGACGAATCGCATCAGGCTGCCGAGCCTGAGGTAGCCCGCCGCTATCTGGAAGAGGCCGGTGAGCAGGGTGGCCGCCAGCAGATACTGCAGGCCATGTTCCTTGACCAGGGTCACCATCAGGAGCGCCATGGCGCCGGTGGCGGCGGAAATCATGCCGGGACGACCGCCGACGAAGGCGATGACCACGGCGATGCAGAAGGAGGCATAGAGGCCGACCTTGGGGTCGACGCCCGCAATGATGGAGAAGGCGATGGCCTCCGGGATCAGCGCCAGGGCGACGACGATGCCTGACAGCAGATCGCCCCGTATGTTGGAGAACCACTCTTGTCTTGCACGTTCCAGCATGGGGATTTTCTCGCTCGTTGAGGATCCATGGCCACAGGCCCGCAAATCAGGGGGAATGGCGGGGATCACAGGATTGGACTGGCTGTTGATGGTCGGGTAAACCGGCCGGTCGGCATAACCGGAGTCAGGCGGCAGAGGCCGCACAGGGCAGGGTCAGGGCGGCGTGACGGCCACCCCAGAGCACATAACAGGCATAAGGGGCGCATGTTAACAGTCGGTGCCAGGCCGTGGAAGCCCGGATTGTTTTATCTAGCACAAGAGCAGCCAACATAGACCAAGCAAGGGGGCTCTGTCGCTTTCATCGGAGTGCCCGATGTGGTTATGGCGATAGCGAGGGGGGCAACACCATGGGACCGGCCACCGTACGGGCGGCCTCGTCACCGCGCAGTACCCGTACTATCTCGAGAGCGAACTCGATAGCGGTACCCGGGCCCTGGCTGGTGATCAGGCGATGGGCTTCATCGGTCACTACCCTTGCCGTGCTCAATTGTGTCGCGGGCAGACGGGCCTGAAAGCCCGGGTGGCAGGTGATGCTCGCATCCCCCAGCAAGCCGTGATGGTGCAGTACCACGGCGGGTGCGGCGCAGATGGCGGCGCGCCAGCGGCCGAGGTCTGCCTGCTCCCGTAGCAGGTCGATGGCGAGGGGGGTGTCGCGGATCACTTCGCTGCCGGGCAGACCGCCCGGCACGACCATGGCATCGAAGTCACGGGTGGTCAGCTCGTCGAGATGGCAATCCGCCACCAGTTGCACCCCGCGAGAGGCTCGGATCTGGCGCGCTCCAGTGGGGCAGCAGGAGGCCAGCACCACATCGATGCCACCCCGAACCAGGGTATCGACGATGGCAACCGTCTCTATCTCTTCCGACCCGGGGGCCACCAGTACCAGTACGTTCATCTTGCACTCCTTGCTTGCCAGCTGCTCTGCTCAGCGCTTCTCTTTGACGGCCTGATAGAGGCCCTGATTGACCGGCACCGCGATACCGTGAAGGGCGGCCTTGCCCAGCAGGAAGCCGGTGATGGCCTCTATCTCGGTCTCGCGGCCCTGTTCCATGTCCTGATACATGGAAGAGTAATTGTCGGCGGTGAGCTCCACCACCATCATGACGCGGCGCAGCAGCTCTTCGCCGCCGGTGGGTTGACCTTCGGCCCGCATGACGTCAGCCACTTCCACGCAGATTTGCTGCAGGGCATCGGCAAAACGCGGACCGGCCAATTCGCCGTTCTTGAGCTTGTAGAGCGCGGTGAGGGGATTGATGGCACAGTTGACGGCGAGTTTCTGCCACTGGCGTGTCAGGATCTGCTCATCCCAACCGGCCTGACCCAGGGCGCTGGCCAGCTCGTCGGCGAGGTGGGCATGGGCACGGGCCGCTTCGTTGATTGGGCCCAACCAGGTCTCCCCCTTGCCGGTGTGGCGGAACACGAAGTGGCCGCTCTGCATGGCGCCATGGCTGGTGACGCCGGCGATCACCGGATTGTCGGGGAAGAGTGCAACCACCTGATCGGCGATCCCCATGCCGTTGTGCAGCAGCACGATGGGCACTCCTGCCGCCAGTTGCCCGACCAGAGGAGTGAGGGCCGATATCACCTGCCCCGCTTTGGTCATCACCAGCAGGCGTTTGATGCAGCCCGGCTTGTCGATGAAGGCGCGTTCGATGGCCAGGAGCTGGGTATGCCCCTCAAGGGAGGTAAAGTCGACGCCGGGGTGCAAGGTGGCACGATGGCGCTCGCGCAGCAGGAGGCGGGTTGCTTGGCCGCTTTGGGTCAACAGGGAGGCGAAGACGCCGCCCAGGGCGCCGCAGCCCAGCAAGGTCCACTCGGGAGAGACAGGGTGACGGCGTGTTTTCAGGTTGTTGTCGCGTAATCCGCTTGGCATGAAGAGGCTCGATCATGGGAAGGGCTGCCATCCTGTCAACCGCCAACCCGGGATAAGGGAAGATGTCGCTTGGTGAATACCTGGAACCGGTGCATGAGCTGGTTGCCGGGTCGTGCTCAAGGTTCATGCGCAGCCAGGGAGCCTCATGTATGCATGACCATACGGGGGCCTGGGCTGCACTTCACCGAGTGTCGGACCTCTCGCGACTGCTCCTGAACGGGTTCTAACGGGTCTCACCATTCCTGTGCGCAGGGGATTCTAGCAGAGCAATCCCATCGAAATCAGCAAATTTGCCCGTTTTCTGGTAGATTTGCCCACCTGTCAGCACAACCTGAAGTACAGCATGAGGAGCCCGGCTATGCCGTCATTCGATATTGTCTCTGAAGTCAAAATGAACGAGGTGTTGAACGCCGTTGATAACGCCAACCGTGAACTGGCGACCCGTTTCGATTTTCGTGGTGTGGAAGCCAGCTTCGAATTGAACAAGGAAGAAGTGAAGCTGGAAGCCGATGCCGATTTCCAGCTCAAGCAGATGGTCGAGATCCTGCGCGGCGCCCTGCTCAAGCGCCAGATCGAGAACAGTTCCATGGATGTGGGTGACAGCGTCCACTCCGGCAAGCGTTTCCACCTGACCGTGAAGTTCAAGCAGGGGATCGACAAGGAAGTGGCCAAGAAGCTGGTGAAGCTCATCAAGGATTCCAAGATCAAGGTGCAGGCTGCCATCCAGGGCGACGAGGTGCGGGTCACCGGCAAGAAGCGCGACGATCTGCAAGAGACCATGGCCTTGGTGCGTGGCGCCGAACTGGGCCAGCCGATGCAGTTCCAGAACTTCCGCGACTGATGGCGAACGGGGAGGGCGCGGCTCTCCCCCCACTGCCAGCATGAGGGCATAAAAAAACCGGAGCAGCTGCTCCGGTTTTTTGTATCCGTGTGACGAGTTCGATTAGAACTTGTAGGTCACGGAGAAGTAGTGGCTGAAGCCAGAGCTCTTCCACGGGGTACCGTCGTAGGCGGTGGAACCGTCTTTGGTGCCGTAGGCATCCATGAAGTACTTCAGGCCGTAACCGACGGCGTAGCGGTCGGAGTGCCAGTAGATACCGTGGAAGGTAGCCAGGTTGTCGCTGGTACGGTCAGCACGGTTGTGGGTGTCCAAGTCGAAGGCGTAGTCCAGGTAACCCTGATAGGAGACGAAGCTGCCGTTGCTGAAGGTGTAGAAAGGCTTGAACCAGTTCATGGCGAACCAGTAACCGTTCCACTCACCCTCTTCTTCGGTGAAGAACTGGTTTTCGGTGGCGTGACGAGCATACAGGTTCATGCCCACTTTGCCGAACCAAGGCACTTGTACATCAGCACCCAGACCGATCATGTTTTCCATCTGGTTGTCGCCGATGTTGTTCAGAGAGGCGATGTAAACCTCTTGCACCGGACCGAAGGAGAGATCTTTACCAGTCAGCGCATCCAGAGACATACGCGGCGCAAACTTCATGAACAGGTTCTGACCCTTGTGCTTGTCGCTGTGACGGGAGTCGAAGATATCGAAGACGTCGACGTAACCGTACAGGTCAAACAGGCCGGAGCGACCACCGAATTCCATTTCGAAGTAGGTGTCGTTGTAATCTTCAGCACCTGCAGTGAAAGGACGTTGGTCGATGGTGTGCATCACGTTGAACTGCATCCACTTGTAGTCGTTCTTGTGGATGTCGCCGCTGTAGTCGGCAGCGAAGGCCGGAGTGGCGGAGGCAGCCAGCAGACCGGCAGCGATCAGAGTCTTGGTAAATTTGGCCATTTTATTGGTCTCTTGTGCGTTAGTTGAGGTTTTCCGTAGCCTGCCCACAAGGAGCGGGAGGGATTCTAGCCAAATAAATTCAACGGATAAACAAGCACCAGGGAACTTTGTCAGGATTTGTGAATCTAATCACCCCCTAAAATGCGCAAACGCTTGCTATTTGTGCGTTTGTGGTGACAAGGTGCTGCCTCGTTTGGCAACCATGATGATCAGGATCATCACCGGAATGCCGAGCAGACTGGTGCCGATGAAGAAGTGGCTGTAGCCGATCTGCTCCACCACGCGACCGGAAAACCCCGCCAGCAACTTGGGCAGCAACAGCATGATGGAGCTGAACAGGGCGTACTGGGTGGCGGAGAAGGCGACGTTGGTAAGACTTGAGAGATAGGTCACAAACGCAGCCGTCGCTATGCCGGCGCTGAGGTTGTCCAGCGAGATGATCAGGGTCAGCAGCTCCAGGTTGTGGCCCACTTCGTTGAGGAGAGCGAACAGCAGGTTGGTGCTGGCGGTCAGCACGGCGCCGAGGAACAGGATGCGCAGGGTACCAAAGCGCATCACCAGCACGCCTCCGAGTGCGGCCCCCACCAGCGTCATGATGACGCCATAGACCTTGGTGATGGTGGCCACTTCCGTCTTGCTGAACTGCAGATCCACATAGAAGCTGTTGGACATCACCCCCATCACCACGTCCGAGATGCGATAGCAGGCGATAAGCCCCAGGATCAGCAGGGCCGAGGAGCCGTAGCGGCGGAAGAAGTCGGCGAAGGGACACCAGATGGCCTCGTAGGTCCAGGCCCCCAGCCCGGCCAGCGTGGGGGACCAACCCCGTGCCAGCAGGGTGGCCTTGTGCGCCATCTGCTGCTCGTCCTGACTCTTGAGATCGATCTGCGGCTCGTGACTCATCAGGGTGGTGAGGATGCCAAGAGACATCAGCCCTCCCATCAGCAGATAGGTGAGCTGCCAGCCGCGATAGTCATAGCCGCTGTTGCTGCCGAGCCAGGCCGCCAGCGCCAGTGCCCCCGCTCCCGCCATGATCATGGCGAGTCGATACCCCGTCATATAGGAAGCGGCCATGGCCGCCTGCAGCCGCTCGGGAGCAGATTCGATGCGATAGGCGTCGATGACGATGTCCTGGGTGGCAGAGGAGAAGGCCACCAGCAGGGCGAAGAGGGCCAGCTGGGCGAGCTGGGTCTTGGGATCGCAATAGGCCATCCCCACCAGGGAGAGGGCGATCAGCACCTGGGAGAACAGCATCCAGCTGCGTCGCCGCCCAAGCAGCCGTGACAGCAGGGGCAGGGGCAGCCGATCCACTAGAGGCGACCACAGCCACTTGAAACCGTAGGCCAGCGCTACCCAGCTCATGTAGCCGATGTCGGTCAGGCTGACATCCGCCTCGCGCAGCCAGAACGAGAGGGTGCCAAAGACCAGCAGCAAAGGCAGGCCGGAGGAGAATCCCATGGCAAACAGGATGAGCACCCGCGCTTCCAGATAGACGGCGAGGGCATCTCGCCAGCGGGTGGCGCGGCCCGGTGTGTGGCTGGGCGGGCGGAGATTGTTCAACTGCCTGACTCCTCTGGGAAAAGGGGGTCATTTTGTCAGGTTCGGCAGGCGTAGCCAAGGCAAGCCGAGGGATGGGCGGCAGGTTTCAGGGGCGCGAGCCGATGCAGTGGTGCGGGCAGGGGCCCTCGTCGGCGAGAAAATTGGCGCAGGCCATGAGTTGCAGACGCAGCGCATCATCACAGAGGAGGTGCTGCTCATCCCACAGGTGCAGGCTGTGAAGCAGATGCCAGAACACTCCTTCCTGTGCGTTGGCGGGGGTTTTGTCCATGGGGATCACACAGAGCGCCTGCCAATGGGAGAGGAGTTGCCAGCTCAAGTCCTCCAGCTGCTGATAGGGAATCTTGCGTGCCAGAAAATGGCGGACCGCCTGGGCCAGCGGGCCGGCGTGTTGGGTTATGTAATCATGACAGGTCACCGGCTCCTCCTTCTGGTTCTGCTCCCCGATGCGTGGCACACATCGGGGAGCAGAGTATAGAAAAAGAGACCGGTGACCCGTTCAGGGACGCGGTGGAATGTGATCCGGGCCGCGTTATTTGTCCGCGAGCAGCACCATTTTCTTCAGGATGATGGGGCTGGTGGGGACGTCGTTGGCACGCAGGATGGAGCTGTAGCCGGTCTGGACCTGGGCCAGTTTGTCCAGCACCTCCATCCCCTTCACGACCTGGCCGAACACGGTGTAACCGGCGCCGGCATTGGCGTTGAGGTTGTCGTTGTCCACCAGATTGAAATAGAACTGGCGAGTGGCGCTGTCGACCGCCTGGGTGCGGGCCATGGCGATGGTGCCGCGCTTGTTGGGCAGGCCGCCTCTGGACTCGTTGACCACGGGATCGAAGGTCGGCAGGGGCTGGAACTGCTGGTTGTAGCCCCCACCCTGCACCACGAAGTTCTGGATCACCCGGTGGAACAGGCTACCGTCATAGCTGCCGTCTGCCACGTAGCGCAGGAAGTTCTTCACGGTCTGGGGCGCCTGTTTGGGGGCCAGCTCCACGACGATGGTGCCATGGTTGGTCTCCATCTGGACTTTTTGACCGGCAAAAGCCAGGGGGGCGATCAGGGTGACCAGTAACCAGAGTTTCTTCATTTATATGTCCTCGCTCAGCTCGGCTGGCCCTTGAGATAACCGCGCAGCGCCTCGTCGGCCATGATCTGCTGCAGCACGCTGCCCAGCTGCTGGTTCAGGGTGGATTCCAGATCGGCCATGCTCGGCTCACCCGGGCCCTCCTTGCTGGAGGACATGTTGAACTGCTTGGTCAGCTTGCTGCCCTGGAAGTCGGCAATCACCTGCAGGCTGACGCGGGACTTGGTGACATAGGTGAAGGTCTTCTCTTCCACGGTGACGGCGGCAGTGGAGATGGCCAGCGTCAGGTTGGTGGTGCCGCTGTTGCCCACTTCCAGGCCCTGGCTGCGCAGCCCTTCCGCCAGTTTTTCAGCCAGCAGGCTGTTGAGAGGCTGACTGCTGTTCACCAGCACAGGAGCCTTCTCTTTCTTCTTGATGGAGAAGACATAGGCGGCTTCACGCTTGTCCACCCCTTCCATGGTGATGCGGTTGCCGGAGTAGTACTGCTGGTTGGAGGGGATGACTTGCGGGTTGAGCAGGGCGCTCTCGGGCCAGTGAGTAGCACAACCGCCCAATACCAGAGCGGCCAGCAGCAAGAGTGACTTTTTCATCATGGGTTTCCTTTAGCTTTATCTTTAGCGTTTGATGGCTTTCAAAATAACGAATTTGCTGTTCGACGCAACGACTTGTGCGTTGCCAAACAGGCGCTTGAGTTTGTTGTGATAGTCCAGATGACGGTTGCCTACTATCCAGAGTTCGCCCCCCTGAGGCAACACCCGGTGGGCATCGCTGAACATCTGCCAGGCGATGTGATCGGTGATCGCCTGCAACTGATGGAAGGGGGGATTGCAGAGGATCCTGTCCGCTGCCCCGACGGGAACGTCATCGAGACAGTTGTTGACCATGAAGTGGGCACGGGGCAGGGCATCGGGCAGGTTGTGCTCGACGTTGAGCCGTGCGGACGCCACCGCCATCCGGGATTCGTCGATGAAGGTCACCTCCACCTCGCTGTCCCGCGCGAGCAGGGAGAGCCCGAGCACGCCGTTGCCACAGCCCAGATCGATCACTCTGCGGGCACTGTTGATGGGCAGGTTGTCCAGCATGAAGCGGGCGCCGATATCCAGGCTGGTGCGCGAGAACACGTTGGCATGGTTGTGGATGAGCATGTCGGTGCCTTCCAGCGGCCAGACGGTCGTGAAGGGACTGGTCAGGGACGGGCGCTCGGCGGCCGGGGTGCAATGAATGAGGCGTGCCTTCTTCCAGGCGAGCGAGGTGCGGGTCTCCCCCAGATACTTTTCGAACAGCTTGAGGGTGGAGGTGTGGATGTCCTTGGCCTTGCCGGCAGCAATGATGCGGGTCGCAGGGGTCACGACCCCGCGCAGGGCAAGCAGTTGCTGCTCCAGCAGCGCCTGATACTTGGAGACCTTGATCACCACCAGGGCGGGGGCATCGGGCAGGGGGGCCAGGGCATCCTGCAGGGTTATTGCGTGGGGATCCAGCCCGTTTTCCGCCAGGTTGGCCAGGGTGGCCCGCTCGCTGATGTGGGAGTCGGTCACGCAGACGGGGGCGTGGGCATGCAGGTAGCCTGCCAGGGCACCGAAGCCGTCGTTCATGATGATGACGGGGCCGTCAGGTGCCTGCTGCGATTCGGCAAGGTGGCTTATCAGGTACTCGTCCGCCGCATCCCAGGCCTGCAGGGGATCCTGGCTCTGCCGCGGGTAACGATACAGGGTCAGGCGGCAGTGGGCCGTGTCGAGCAGGGTTTGCATAGGCAAGAGTCCAACGTGTGATTGATGAATGGCGACCGTCTGCCCCGTGTTGCCCGGCAGCGGTGAAAGTGGCGCTATTCTAGCGGCGGCGGAGAAATTCACCAGTCCGGTGCGGCGAGAGCGAGCGGATCCTTCGTACCTGATGCATCGGGCGCACAACCCTGGCTACAATGGCCGGATATTCAACGAGGAGTCCTTACCGTGAGCATGCAACAACAGATAGAGGCCAAGCTGGCCGCCGCGCTCTCCCCGAGCCACCTGGAAGTGATCAATGAGAGCTACATGCACAGGGTGGCACCGGGCTCCGAAAGCCACTTCAAGGTAGTCGTGGTGAGCCAGGCGTTTGAGGGACAGCGTTTGCTGGGTCGCCATCGTCAGGTGAACGGGGTGCTGGCCGACGAGTTGGCGGGAGCCATTCATGCATTGGCGTTGCATACCTATACCGAATCCGAGTGGCAGGCCAGGGAGCAGGCGCCAAAGACGCCGGGTTGCGTCAGCAAATCCCCCTTTGCGTGAGCCGTTGGACCTTCTGATGGCGCCTTCCTCGGGCCATTAACAGCGCTATCACGAATGGTGTGCCGCCAGGGATGAGGGGGAGGAGCATTATTTTTTCTAATCCTTTTTCTTGTGCCTGAAGAATACCTCTATATGGTTAGTTTTGCGAAAAGTCCTTTAAAACCACGGTTTGCAAGGACGTGCGCGAAATATTCAGTGAAGGTTAATTTTGTGATAGGGCGGGGATTTTCCCCATTTGGCGTGGCGGCTAACTCGCCTAAGGTGGTAAACTCAGGCGCTTTTGAATGATCCTGTATGTTGCTGATTTGTTTATTTCTTCGACAGCTTTCCGCGATGTTGACGGGCTCATTCAACAACTCGTCGTGATGTATTTCTCGGCGCTAACCAACCTGTCTTCCCTTAACGGTAGTGCAAGTGAGTATGATTACAATTAAAAGAGGACTGGACATCCCCGTGCTGGGTGCTCCGGAGCAAGTAATCTACGATGGCCCGGCCATCACCCGTGTTGCTACACTCGGCGAAGAGTTCGTGGGGATGCGTCCTACTATGTTTGTCAAAGTAGGTGATCGCGTCATTAAAGGTCAGGAGCTCTTCGAAGATAAGAAGAATCCCGGCGTTAAATTCACGGCCCCTGCCACCGGTGTGGTTTCTGAGATCAACCGTGGTGCCAAGCGTGTTCTCCAGTCCGTCGTCATCGACATCGATGGGTCCGACGAGCAGGTGACCTTTGAGCATTTTGCCTCCGCCGAGCTGGCACAGCTCGAGCGCAGCAAGGTGCAGGAGATCCTGGTCGCATCAGGCCAATGGACCGCGCTGCGTACCCGCCCGTTCAGCAAGGTGCCGGCCGTGGGCTCCACCCCGCGCGCCATCTTCGTCACCGCCATGGACACCAACCCGCTGGCCGCCAGTGCGGAGCTGATCATCAAGGAACAGGCCCAGACCTTCCTCGACGGTCTGGCCGTGCTGACCCGCCTGACCGATGGTACCGTCCACGTCTGCAAGGGCGAAGCCAGCCTGCCGCACTCCTCCCTGGCCCAGGTCAAGGAAGCCGTGTTCGTCGGTCCGCATCCCGCCGGTCTGCCGGGCACCCACATCCACTTCCTGGATCCGGTCGGTGCCAACAAGGTGCAGTGGCACATCAACTATCAGGACGTGATCGCTTACGGCAAGCTGTTCACCACCGGCCAGATCTTTACCGACAAGGTGATCTCCCTGGCTGGCCCGAACGTCATCAAGCCGCGTCTGCTGCGTACCCGTCTGGGTGCCAGCCTCAGCCAGCTGACCAACAACGAGCTGCGTGCGGACGAAAACCGCATCATCTCCGGTTCCCTGCTGAGCGGTGCCAAGGCCGAAGGGGTCCATGACTACCTGGGTCGCTTCCACAACCAGGTGAGCGTGCTGGGCGAAGGCCGTGAGAAAGAGTTCATGGGCTGGGTCAAACCCAGTGCCAACAAGTTCTCCATCACCCGTACCACCCTCTCTCACCTGATGAAGGGCAAACTCATCAACTTCACTACCACCACCAACGGTAGTGATCGCTCCATGGTGCCTATCGGCAACTATGAGCGTGTGATGCCGCTCGACATCCTGCCGACCCTGCTGCTGCGGGATCTGATCTCCGGTGATACCGACAGCGCGCAGGCGCTCGGCTGCCTGGAGCTGGATGAGGAAGATTTGGCGCTCTGTACCTTCGTCTGCCCCGGCAAGACAGAGTACGGCCCCGTCTTGCGTGAGTGCCTGACCAAGATCGAACTGGAAGGTTAAGCGATGAGTTTCAAGCAACTTCTTGAAAATATGGAACATCACTTCGAGCCGGGTGGCAAGTACGCAAAGTACTATGCCTTGTTCGAAGCGGCGTACACCCTGTTTTATACCCCGGGTTCCGTGACCCGCAATGCCGCCCATGTCCGTGATGCGATCGATCTGAAGCGCATGATGATCATGGTGTGGCTGGCTGTGTTCCCGGCCATGTTCTGGGGCATGTACAACGTCGGCAACCAGTCTATCGCCGCTATCGCCCACATGGGCAGCGCGGCCGGTGCCGATTCCTGGCAATACGCCCTGGCCACCCTGTTCGGTGCCTCGCTGGATCCGGCCGTCGCCGGCATCGGCAGCAAGATGCTGATCGGTGCGGCGCACTTCTTCCCGATCTACATCACCGTCTTCATCGTCGGTGGTTTCTGGGAAGTGTTGTTCGCCATGGTGCGCAAGCACGAGATCAACGAAGGCTTCTTCGTGACCTCCATCCTGTTCGCCCTGATCGTGCCGCCCGAGCTGCCCCTGTGGCAAGCTGCCCTGGGTATCACCTTCGGTGTGGTGCTGGCCAAGGAAGTGTTCGGTGGTACCGGCAAAAACTTCCTGAACCCGGCGCTGGCGGGTCGTGCCTTCCTGTTCTTCGCCTACCCGGGTCAAATCTCCGGTGATGCGGTCTGGGTTGCCGTTGACGGCTTCTCCGGCGCAACCGCACTGAGCCAGTGGGCCCAGGGCGGCCAGATGGCGCTGATCAACGGTGCCACCGGTGAAGCCATCAGCTGGATGGACGCCTTCCTTGGCAACCTGCCCGGTTCCATCGGTGAAGTTTCCACCCTGATGATCCTCATCGGCGCAGCCATGATCGTCTACATGCGCATCGCCTCCTGGCGCATCATCGCCGGCGTCATGGTGGGCATGGTCGCGACCTCCCTGCTGTTCAACGTCATCGGTTCCGATACCAACCCCATGTTCAGCATGCCGTGGCACTGGCACCTGGTGCTGGGTGGCTTCGCGTTCGGCATGGCCTTCATGGCGACCGACCCCGTCTCCGCTGCCTTCACCAACAAGGGCAAGTGGTGGTATGGCGCCCTGATCGGCGTGATGGTGGTGCTGATCCGGGTAGTTAACCCTGCATTCCCGGAAGGCATGATGCTGGCCATTCTGTTCGCCAACCTGTTTGCCCCCTTGTTTGACCATTTCGTGGCACAGGCGAACATCAAGCGGAGGATCGCACGTGGCGTTTAATAAAGACTCTACTACCGGCACTCTCGCCGTAGTGACCGGTCTGTGTCTGGTCTGCTCCATCGTGGTCTCCGTGGCTGCCGTGGGTCTGCGTCCGGCCCAGCTGGAAAACAAGGCACTGGACAAGCAAAGCAACATCCTGTCCGTCGCCGGCGTCGACATCAGCGCCGTGGCCAAGCGTGATCTGGCCCAGCTCTATGGCGACAAGATTGAAGCGCGTCTGGTGGATCTGACCAGCGGTGAGTTCGTTGACGGCGACGCCGACAACTTCGACACCAAGGTTGCCGCCAAGGATCCGGCCAAGAGCATCCGTCTGGCCCCGGCCGACGACAAGGCCGGCCTGCGTCAGATCTCCAAGCTGGTTCCCGTGTTCTTCGCGAAAGATTCCGAAGGCAAGGTCGACAACATCATCCTGCCGATCTACGGCCAGGGTCTGTGGTCCACCATGTATGCCTTCGTAGCGGTCGCGGCCGACGGTCAGACCATCAAGGGCATCACCTACTATGACCACGGTGAAACCCCGGGTCTGGGTGGCGAGATCGAGAACCCGGCCTGGCGCGAACTGTTCGTCGGCAAGAAGCTGTTCGACCAGAACGGTCAGCCTGCGCTGCGGGTGATCAAGGGCCATGCTCCGGCTGGTTCCGAGCATGAAATCGACGGCCTGTCTGGTGCAACCCTGACCGGTAATGGTGTACAGCACACCTTCGACTTCTGGATGGGCCCCAAGGGCTTCGGTCCCTTCCTGGCCAAGGTACGTGCAGGAGAAATCAACAATGGCTGACAAGAGCGAAATGAAAAAGTTGCTGTTGACGCCTGTGCTCGGCAACAACCCCATCGCACTGCAGGTGCTGGGTGTCTGTTCCGCGCTGGCCGTTACCAGCCAGATGAAGACGGCGTTCGTGATGACGCTGGCCGTTACCGCGGTCACCGCCTTCTCCAACCTGTTCATCTCCCTGATCCGCAACCAGATCCCGAACAGCGTGCGGATCATCGCCCAGATGGCGGTGATTGCCTCGCTGGTTATCGTGGTTGACCAGGTGCTCAAGGCGTATGCCTATGACATCTCCAAGCAACTGTCGGTGTTTGTCGGCCTCATCATCACCAACTGTATCGTGATGGGTCGTGCCGAAGCCTACGCCATGAAGAGTGCCCCGCTGCCCTCCTTCCTGGACGGTATCGGCAACGGTCTGGGTTATGGCGCCGTGCTGCTGACCGTGGCCACCGTGCGCGAGATCCTGGGTTCCGGCACCTGGTTCGGCATCGAGCTGCTGCCGCTGGTGAACAATGGTGGCTGGTATGTGCCCAACGGCCTGCTGCTGCTGCCGCCGAGTGCGTTCTTCATCATTGGTCTGATCATCTGGGGCGTGCGCACCAAGGATCCCAAGCAGGTGGAGGCGAAGGATTAAGGTATGGAACACTATATCAGTCTGTTGATTCGCTCGATCTTCATCGAGAACCTGGCGCTCTCCTTCTTCCTGGGGATGTGTACCTTCCTGGCGGTGTCCAAGAAGGTCAAGACCGCCATGGGTCTGGGGATTGCCGTTATCGTGGTTCAGACCGTTGCCGTCCCGGCCAACAACCTGATCTACAACTACGTGCTCAAAGACGGTGCCTTGGTATCCGGTCTGGATCTGAGCTTCCTGAGCTTCATCACCTTCATCGGGGTGATCGCGGCCCTGGTGCAGATCCTGGAGATGGCGCTGGACAAGTACTTCCCGGCCCTCTACAACGCCCTCGGTATCTTCCTGCCGCTCATCACCGTGAACTGCGCCATCTTCGGCGGCGTCTCCTTCATGGTGCAGCGTGACTACAACTTCGTTGAGTCCGTGGTCTATGGCGTGGGTTCGGGTGCAGGCTGGATGCTGGCTATCGTCGCGATGGCAGGGATCCGCGAGAAGATGAAATATTCCGATGTTCCGGAAGGCCTGCGTGGCCTTGGCATCACCTTCATCACCGCGGGTCTGATGGCGCTGGGCTTCATGTCCTTCTCTGGTATTTCCCTGTAATCGGAAAGGAAATATAGATGGAAATTATTCTGGGTGTGGTCATGTTCACCGTGATCCTGCTGGCCTTGGTGGCAGTCATTCTGTTCGCCAAGTCCAAGCTGGTGACCGCCGGTGACGTGACAATCAGCATCAACGGCGACCCGGCCAAGGCTGTGACCAGCCCGGCGGGTGGCAAGCTGCTTGGCGTGCTCGCCGGCAGTGGTATCTTCGTCTCCTCCGCCTGTGGCGGCGGCGGCTCTTGTGGTCAGTGCAAGGTGCGTGTGAAATCCGGCGGCGGCGACATCCTGCCGACCGAGCTGGATCACATCAGCAAGGGCGAAGCCCGTCATGGGGAGCGTCTGGCCTGCCAGGTCACCGTGCGTTCCGACATGGACATCGAGCTGCCGGAAGAGATCTTCGGCGTGAAGAAGTGGGACTGTACCGTCATCTCCAATGACAACAAGGCCACCTTCATCAAGGAGCTCAAGCTGCAGATCCCGGATGGCGAGAGCGTGCCGTTCCGCGCCGGTGGTTATATCCAGATCGAAGCGCCTGCCCACCACGTGCAGTACAAGAACTTCGATATTCCCGAGGAGTATCGTGGCGACTGGGATCGCTTCAAGATCTTCGAGCTGGAGTCCAAGGTCAACGAGCCGATCATCCGTGCCTACTCCATGGCGAACTATCCGGAAGAGTTCGGCATCATCATGCTGAACGTGCGGATCGCAACCCCGCCTCCCAGCAACTGGACTGCCCCTCCCGGCCAGATGTCTTCCTACATCTTCAGCCTGAAGGCCGGTGACAAGGTGACCATCTCCGGTCCGTTCGGCGAGTTCTTCGCCAAGGACACCGACGCCGAAATGGTGTTCGTCGGTGGTGGTGCGGGTATGGCGCCGATGCGCTCCCACATCTTCGACCAGCTGCGCCGTCTGAAGACCAAGCGCAAGATGAGCTTCTGGTACGGTGCCCGTTCCAAGCGCGAGATGTTCTATGTCGAAGACTTCGACATGCTGCAGGCCGAGAACGACAACTTCCAGTGGCACGTCGCCCTGTCCGATCCGCAACCGGAAGACAACTGGGATGGCTACACCGGCTTCATCCACAACGTGTTGTTCGAGAACTACCTCAAGAACCACGAGGCGCCTGAGGATTGCGAGTTCTACATGTGCGGGCCTCCCGTGATGAACGCCGCCGTCATCAACATGCTGAAGAACCTCGGTGTTGAAGACGAGAACATCCTGCTGGATGACTTCGGTGGTTAATCCATGCGCAGCGTTGTAAAGACCTGGCTAGCCTTCGGGCTAGCCTTTTTCTTGACTGGGTGCGGTCAGGAAACGGTCCAATCGAAGCCGGAGATCCACATCACCGGCAGCACCATGGGTACCTACTACTCCATCAAGGTGGCGGATAGCGCCGTTCAGGATGCCGCCAGGCTGCAAGCCGAGGTCGATGTCTTGCTGGAGCGGGTCAACGATCAGATGTCGACCTATCGCCCGGATTCCGAGCTGTCACGCTTCAACCAGCACAAGAGCAATACCCCTGTGGTGGTTTCCCGCGATACCGCGCGGGTGGTGACCGAGGCCATTCACATTGGCCGCGAGAGCCGCGGGGCGCTGGACGTCACCGTCGGTCCTCTGGTCAATCTGTGGGGCTTTGGGCCGGATGCCAGACCGACCAAGGTGCCGTCCGACGAGCTGATCGCCCAGACCCGGCAGAAGACGGGCCTTGGCAATCTGCATGTGATAACCTCTGCCGATGCCGATACCCTGCAAAAGGACATCCCGGACCTCTACGTGGATCTCTCCGCCATTGCCAAGGGGTTTGGCGTGGACAAGGTGGCCGAGTACCTGGAGTCCCAGGGGGCGCGCAACTATCTGGTGGAGATCGGCGGCGAGCTGCGGATCAACGGTGTCAACGGCAAGGGGCATCCCTGGCGTGTCGCCATCGAGAAGCCGACCGTCAATGCCGGTTCAGTACAGGAGGTGATCCTGCCCGGTGACAACGGGGTGGCCACCTCGGGCGAGTACCGCAACTATTACGAGCTGGACGGCAAGCGCTTCTCCCACACCATGGATCCGCTGACGGGCAAGCCCATCCAGCACCGCCTGGTGTCGGTGACCGTCATCCACCCCTCCTGCATGACTGCAGACGGGTTGGCGACCGTGTTCATGGTCATGGGGCCGGAGAAGAGCCTGGCCTATGCCAAGGAACGGGGGCTGGCCATCTTCACCATCACCAAGACGGATGACGGGTTCGAAGAGGCCTATTCGGATGCCTTCAAACCATATCTGGTCAAGAAGTAAGGGGTAACTACATGCAGATCTTTCTGATCACCTTCGGGGTGTTTCTGATGGTTGTGGTGGCCATGGCCATCGGCTACATTTTCCAGCGCAAGTCCATCTCCGGCTCCTGTGGCGGCCTGGGTTCCATCGGGATCGAGAAGGAGTGCGACTGCCCCGAGCCTTGTGACAACCGCAAGAAGAAGATGGCCAAGGAAGAGGCCCGTCGCAAGATGCTGGTGGACAACCGCATCATCTAACGGTGGATATCGCTCTGAAGGCAGCCTTGCAACGAAACGAGCCGACCCCTGGGTCGGCTCGTTTTTATATGTGGCATGGGGTCAGTAGTCATATTGGCTGCATGCCTTTGCCTTGAACTCTTTCTTTCGCTTTGCCAGCTCTTCCCTGGTGCCCAGTTCATCTCCCTGCCTGATGGCGGTTTCCAGTATCTCGATGCGCTTGTACAGCCAGCTGCATTCGGCTGTCGGGTGATCCTTGGCCATGGTCGCTAGCGGCAACAGCAGCAGGCAGAGCCCCGCCCGGATGATGCTCATGCTTCTCCTCCTTGAGTCTCGTGTGGATGTGGCCTTGAGAGTCTATGCCGCCGCGCCCGCGCGCAGACTGGCAGAAATGACAGGCTTGGGGTAGCATGGAACGTCCAACTGGTTATCCATACAGTATTTTTGGCGTTCGACATGTCTCCTCGCCGGATGCCCAGGGTCTATCCCTATGATCTGTTCGGGAGGCTGTCGACACAGCAACAGACACGGCCATGCGCAAGATCATTCACATCGACATGGACTGCTTCTTCGCCGCGGTGGAGATGCGGGACAACCCGGCCCTCAGGGAGGTGCCGCTCGCCATTGGTGGCGCCGCCGACCGACGCGGGGTCATCTCCACCTGCAACTACGTGGCGCGCCGCTTCGGGGTGCGCTCCGCCATGCCGAGCGCCCTGGCCAGAAAGCTTTGTCCGCCATTGGTGCTGATCCCCGGGCGGATGGCCGTCTACAAAGAAACTTCGCGCCAGTTGCGCGCCATCTTCCTGCGCTACACCGAGCAGGTGGAGCCGCTCTCCCTCGATGAAGCCTATCTCGACGTGACCCAGAGTCCCCGCTGCGGTGGCAGCGCCACCATGATGGCGGCGGAGATCCGCGCCGCCATCAGCGCCGAGCTTGGGTTGACTGCCTCGGCCGGTGTGGCGCCGAACAAGTTTCTGGCCAAGCTCGCCTCGGAGCAGCGCAAGCCTGACGGCCTGTTCGTCATCCGCCCCCAGGAGGTGGACGAGTTCGTGCGTCAGCTCCCTCTTGGCAAGTTGCCCGGCATCGGCCGCAAGACGGCAGAGCGGCTGGAGTCCCTCGGGCTGTATTCGTGCGAAGATGCCCGCCAGCTCGGCAACGAGGAGCTGATCGCCCGTTTCGGCAAGCTCGGGGAGATGCTGGCCGGCCGCATCTGGGGGCATGACGATCAGCCGGTGCAGGCCAGGCGGGTGCGCAAGAGCATCGGTGTGGAGACGACGCTCGCCAGCGACGTGCTGGACGAGGACGCCTGCTGGCAGGTGCTTAGCCGGCTCATTCCCGAGCTGGAGCAGCGTTTTGCCAAGGCCTGCCCTGCGGAGATGCTGATGGGGCAGGGGATCAAGCTGAAGTTTGCCGATTTTCACCAGACCACCGTTTATCGCAAGGGGAGTTATCAGGCGGCCCGCTTCCACGATCTGCTGCACGAGGGACTGCAACGGGCTCAAGGAAAGCCCATTCGCCTGCTCGGTCTGGTCGTTGGTTTGCCCGGAGCGGGTGAAATCAATCAATTAAGCCTGGATTTCTGCTGATTTAGTTAAGTTTTTGTATCCAAAACCGATACAGTGTTCACATCTGTAGACGTTAGGAAATAGTGGCATGAGTTCTCTTTCTGTTCAGGGACGGATCACCCTGATCGCCGGTTGCTGTCTGCTGGCCAGTGCCGTCGCGCTGGTGGCTTCTTCTCTTTTCAACGCGGCCCGCATGCAGGAGCAGGTGCTCACCTCCACCACCCTGGAGGGGCAGCACGCGGCAGAAAACTGGATGCAGGCCATGGGAGCGACCCAGGCAGCCCGGGTGACCAGCTACCTCGATGAGGCTTACTTCAGGGCGACCCTGCTTGCCGAGGGTATCTTGTTCCAGCGCAAGAACGCGGCCGACAACTTCGTTCACTCCGAGGCGCTGCGCAATGCCGTCAACCAGCAGTTGCAGGATGCGGCGGAGTCGTCAGCGAACCTGCTCGGTGTCTATGCGGTATTCGAACCCAACCAGCTCGACGGGGAGGATGACAACTATCAGGGGTCGACGGCGCTCGGGGCCAACGACAAGGGGCGTTTCTCCAGCTATTGGGCCAGGGTCGATGGCAAGGTGACCCTGGAGGTGATGGACGAGGCGATACTGGCCAACGACAAGCCCTCCGGACACGGCGGCCTTGAGAACGACTGGTACAGTTGCAGCATCCGCAGCAAGGCGCTCTGTCTGCTCGAACCCTATGTGGACGAGGTGGGGACCCAGCAGGTGTTGATGACCTCGGTAACCGTGCCGCTGCTGGACCAGGGCTCCCTGCTTGGCATGGTGGGGGTCGACATCTCCCTGGGGACCCTGCAGAGCCTGGTGGAAGAGATGGGCCGGACCCTCTACAAGGGGCAGGGCAAGGTGCTTCTGCTCAGCAGTGAAGGGCGGGTGGCCGGCGTGGAAGGGTTCCCCGTCGCCCTTGGCAATCTGCTGGAGCAGCAAGGGCTGGCGCAGGATCTCAAGGGGTGGCTGACCAAGGGAGATGTGGTGACGCGCTGGAGCCCGGATGGCGCACTGTTGCAGACCTTCGTGCCGGTCAGCATGCGCGGTACGGATCGCAAGTGGGGCACCTATATCGAGCTGCCCCGCGCCGTGGTGCTCGCCTCAGCCCTGCAACTGCAAGGGGAGCTTGAGGATCAGGCCCAGCGCAGCGTGGCCACCCAGCTCACCATAGGTGGCGGGATTTCGGCGCTCGCCCTGCTCTGCATCTGGCTGATGGCCCAGCGCATCGTGGCGCCCATCCGCGCCGTGGTGGCACGCCTCAAGGACATCGCCAGCGGGGAGGGGGATCTCACCCAGCGCATCGATCTGCGCAGGGATGACGAGATAGGCGAGCTGGCCAAGTGGTTCAACAAGTTTCTGGACAAGCTGCAGTCCACCATCAGCGAGGTGATCGACACCGTTGCGGGCACTCGGGCCAGTGCGGCCCTGGCGGCGCAAGGGGCAGCCCGTACCAGCGCCGGCATGCAGTCCCAGTATCAGGAGGTGGATCTGGTGGCGACCGCGTTTGAAGAGTTGAGCGCTACCGCCCTGCAGGTCGCTGGCAATGCCAATGCGGCGGTGGCGGCGGCCGATGAGGCCGACACGGCGGCCCAGGAGGGCAAGTCCGTGGTGGCGCAGACCCAGGAGGCCATGTCCAGACTGATGACGGTGATAAGCGATGCCAAACCAGTGGTGGAGCACCTCTCTGCCAACAGCGACAACATCAACGACATCCTGGTGGTGATCCAGGGGATTGCCGAGCAGACCAACCTGCTGGCTCTGAACGCGGCCATCGAGGCGGCCCGAGCCGGTGAGCAGGGGCGCGGTTTTGCGGTGGTCGCCGACGAGGTGCGCAACCTGGCGGGCCGAACCCAGAACGCCATCGTCGAGATCCAGAACCTCATCGGCCAGTTGCAGTCGGGGACGGAGGCGGTGGTGAAGGCGATCCTGACCAGTCATCACCAGGCGGATCTGACCCTCACCAAGGTGGAGCAGTCGGTCAGCGTGCTGGAGCAGATCATCCAGGCGGTCGGCACCATCCACCAGATGAATGAGCAGATCGCGAGGGCCGCGCAGGAGCAGAGCGGCGTGGCGGACGAGATCAATCGCAACGTCAGCAACATTCGCGATGTGAGCCATACCATTCGGGCGGAAGCGGCGACCTCCGCTGACAACGGGCGCGAGCTGTCGCAACTGGCGGACAAGCAGCAGCAACTGGTGGGCCAGTTCCGGGTGTAGGGGAGGATAAGAAAAAAGGCGCCATCCAACCGGAGGCGCCAAACACATTCAGATGACAGACTGGGTTAAATCGACCTGATTTAGCCCTTCTTCCCGCAGAGGAAGAAACACAACACCACAATCACTGTCGACTCACTCACAAAAACCACATGTAAACCAACATGGAAGAGAAGGTGTGAGCCATATGACAACGAATTGCGTGGCGAATTATGTTTATTCACTGGTCGACCCGCAACCGACAATTTATAATGCGCCCCATTAGAAAAATTCATCGTCGGCCGATTCCATGTCTCGTCGTTTACCTCCGCTCAATGCACTGAAAGCGTTTGAAGCCGCGGCTCGTCACTTGAGCTTTACCCGCGCAGCAGAAGAGCTGTTCGTGACCCAGGCAGCCATCAGCCACCAGATCAAGGCGCTGGAGGAGTATCTCGGCATCAAGCTGTTTCGCCGCAAGAATCGCTCCCTGCTGCTGACCGAGGAGGGGCAGAGCTACTTCCTCGACATCAAGGACATCTTCGCCTCCATCTCCGAGGCGACCGACAAGCTGCTGGCCCGCAGCGCCAAGGGGGCGCTCACCGTCTCCCTGCAGCCGAGCTTCGCCATCCAGTGGCTGGTGCCCCGCCTGGTCAAGTTCAGCGAACGCCACCCGGACATCGATGTGCGGATCAAGGCGGTGGACATGGACGAGGGGTCGCTGACCGACGACGTGGACGTGGCCATCTACTACGGCCGCGGCAACTGGCCGGGTCTTCGTTCGGACAAACTGCACACCGAGTACCTGATCCCGGTCTGCTCGCCCCTGTTGCTGACCGGCCCCAAGCCCCTGCGCACCCCGGACGATCTGACCCGTCACACCCTGCTGCACGACACCTCCCGGCGCGACTGGAAGGCCTGGTTCCGCCAGCTCGACATCGACGCCCCCAATGTCAATCAGGGGCCCATCTTCAGCCACTCCACCATGGTGATCCAGGCGGCGATCCACGGTCAGGGGGTGGCGCTCGGCCACAGCGTTCTGGCCCAGCCGGAGATCGAGGCGGGTCGTCTCATCTGCCCGTTCGAACAGGTGCTGGTGAGCAAGAACGCTTTCTATCTGGTGTGTCAGGAGCAGCAGTCCGATCAGGGCAAGATAGTGGCTTTTCGCGACTGGATGCTGGAACTGGTGGAGCAGGAAGAGGCCCGCAGGCGTGCCCGCCTTGCCGATGCCTGAGGAGTTGACTTGGTGACTGACCTGACAAGAGAGGGGGCGAGTGACGCCCCCGTTCGCATTCTGCTGGCCCACGGCGCGGGGGCGGGCATGGAGCACGGCTTCCTGGCCGAGTTGTCGCGACTGCTGGCGGGGCCGGATATCGAGGTGGTGCGCTTCAACTTCCCCTATATGATCAAACGGGCTCAGGACGGCAAACGCAGGCCGCCGGACAGACAACCCGTGCTGCTGGCTCACTGGCGCGAGATGGTGCGTCAGTTTGCCCATCCCCGGCTGTTTCTGGCGGGCAAGTCCATGGGGGGGAGGATGGCGGCCGAGCTGTTTTGCGAGGGGGACGACGAGATGGATGCTGCAGGATTGATCGTTCTCGGGTATCCTTTCCACCCCCCGGCCAAGCCCGACGCATGGCGGGGCGAGGTGCTCAAGCTGATCACGACGCCCACGCTGCTGCTGCAGGGGGAGCGTGATACCTTCGGTTCTCGCGCCGAGCTGGCCGATTTCCCCTTCTCACCCGCCGTATCGGTCCACTGGCTGACCGACGGGGATCATGGTTTCAAACCGAGAAAGGCGAGCGGCATGAGCGAGCAGGAGAACCTGCGACTGGCCGCGGAGCGGATCAAGGGTTTTATCGCGGCGGTGGGCCGCTCCTGACCATCTCGAGCGGGTCGAGAGAAGAAGCGTGCAAGGAGAGAAGATGCAGATCCAACGACATTGGCTGGTGCTGGCGGGCTTCTTCGGCCTGACGGCCACCATGCTCGGGGCCTACGGCGCTCACGGGCTGGCGGCGACCGGCATTGCTCCTTCGTTGCTGGCGGCGTTCAACACCGCCGTGCAATACCAGTTTTTCCACGCCCTGGCCCTGCTGGTGCTGGGGTTGTGCGGCGTGCGCGGCAAGGTGATCACCTTCGCGGGCGCCGTCTTTGTGCTGGGGATCCTGGGATTCTCCGGCAGTATTTACGCCATGGTGCTGCTTGGCAGCAAGGGGCTGGGGCTCATCACCCCGGCCGGTGGCCTCTGTTTTATGTTGGGATGGGCGGCTCTGATGTGGGCCGGCTGTCGTCTTGGAGGAAAGAATGAATAATCTGCTGCTTTATTGCCGCCCGGGTTTTGAGAAAGAGGCGGCGGCAGAGATCACCGAGCGTGCCGGCAACATGCAGTGCTACGGCTTTGCCCGGGTCAAGGACGACAGCGGCTATGTGATCTTCGAGTTGTATGACGAGGAGCAGGCCGATCTGCTGGCGCGCAAGCTGCCGTTCCGCGAGCTCATCTTCATTCGCCAGATGCTGGTGGTGACCCACGAGCTGAAAGATCTGGAAATAAGCGATCGGGTCTCTCCCATCCTGGAGGCGGCGAGCGGTTACGCCATTTGCGGTGATCTTCGGGTGGAGACGGCCGATACCAACGAGGCGAAGGAGCTCTCCGCCTTCTGCCGCAAGTTCACCGTGCCGCTTCGCCAGGCGCTGCGCAGCAACGAGATCCTGACCAAGAAGGAGACCCCGAACCGTCCCGTGTTCCACGCCTTCTTCCTGGCCAATGACCACCTGATGCTGGGGTACTCCTACTCCTTCAACAACTCCGCCTTCCACATGGGGATCCCGCGCCTGCGCTTCCCGGCCGATGCCCCGAGCCGCTCCAGCCTCAAGCTGGAAGAGGCGTTCTACGTCTTCGTGCCGAAGGAAGAGTGGGACTTGCGTCTGTGCTCCGGCCTGAAGGCTGTGGATCTCGGCGCCTGCCCGGGTGGCTGGACCTATCAGCTGGTGCGTCGCGGCATGATGGTGACGGCGGTGGACAACGGCATGATGGCCCAATCCCTGATGGACACAGGTCAGGTGAAGCACATCCGTGACGATGGTTTCGTGTGGCGGCCGAGCAAGAAGAATACCTACTGGCTGGTGTGCGACATGGTGGACAAGCCTGCGCGTGTGACCCACATGGTGGCCGACTGGTTCAGGGAGAACGACTGTCAGGAAGCCATGTTCAACCTCAAGCTGCCGATGAAGAAGCGCTATGCCGAGGCGGTGCACAACATCGAGGTGCTGCGCGGACTGCTGGCGGAGATCGACAGCGGCTTCATCATTCAGGCCAAGCAGCTCTATCACGATCGCGAAGAGATCACGGTGCACGTCTACAACAAATTCTGGGTCTCCAAGCTGGCACCCAAGTCCTGAAGCAGCATCGGGAACAGGGCATGAAAAAACCGGACGGCGACGTCCGGTTTTGTTGTGTCTGGGTCATCAGAATCGGTAGTCCAGACGCATCATGGACTCGTCGTCGGTGATCTTCAGCTCAATTTGCAGGGGAATGGTCTTGTCACTGGGGTTGAACTGCATCTTGACGCCATCCCCGCGAAGCTTGACCGAGGTGTTGATGCCGCCAGCGTTGAACTTGATCCTGGGCTTTTGCTTTTCGAAGGAGAGGCTGACGCTCTTCTCTGCCGTGAGGTTCAGCTTCTGATAGGGGGTGATCTGCCGATTGCCGTTGCTGTCGGTGGTGATATCCACCCCCAGGGAGAGCGGCTTGGGCTGTTTGAGCAGATCGTTGGTATCCAGGGTGGATTGCCAGGTCTGCTTGGCTGGCGCCTCGTGCTGGGGAGGCGGCGTCAACCAGGCATTGTCGACTGGCCTGTCTAATGCCGTGGCACTGCTGCTGACAATCAGCAAGATGAAAGTAGCACGCATGGTGGATCTCCTTATCCCTCATATCAACATAGTATTCATCTGGCGAGGGAGGTAGGGAGGCGTTGGCATAAAACAAAGGGAGCCGAAGCTCCCTTTTAAAATCATATGGTTGGATTCTATTTATAGACGGTCGATGATGGCCTGGGTGAATTCGCTGGTGGACGCTGTGCCCCCCAGGTCACGGGTCACCCGATCGCCGGACTCGATGGTCGTCCGCACGGCCTCGCGAATGCGCTCCGCCTTGTCCTGCATGCCGAGATACTCCAGCATCTGGATGGAGGCGAGGATCACCGAGGTGGGGTTGGCGATGTTCTTGCCGGCGATGTCCGGCGCAGAGCCGTGTACCGCTTCGAAGATGGCGGCCCCTTCACCGATGTTGGCGCCTGGCGCCATGCCCAGCCCCCCCACCAGACCGGCACAGAGATCCGAGAGAATGTCGCCGAACAGGTTGGTGGTGACCATCACATCGAAGCGCTCCGGGTACATCACCAGGTTCATGCAGGCGGCGTCGACGATCATCTCCTCGTTCTGGATGTCCGGGTAGCGGGCCGCGACCTGACGGGCCACTTCCAGGAACAGGCCGGAGGTGGACTTGAGGATGTTGGCCTTGTGGATGATGGTGACCTTCTTGCGTCCTTCCTGGCGCGCCAGCTCGAAGGCGAAGGTGACGATGCGCTCGGCCCCTTCCCGGGTGATGATGCTCATCGCCTCGGCGCTCTGGTTGTCATCGCTGCGCTTCTGGCCGGCACCGGAGTACATGCCTTCGGTGTTCTCGCGCACCGTGATGATGTCGATGTTGTCGTAACGGCTCTTGGTGCCCTTGAAGGAGAGGACGGGGCGCACGTTGGCGTAGAGATTGAACTTCTTGCGCAGGGAGACGTTGATGGAGGTGAAGCCACCGCCGACCGGAGTGGTGAGCGGGCCTTTCAGGCTGACCTTGTTCTTCTCGATCAGGTCGAGGGTGGCCTGGGGCAGCAGCTCGCCATGTTTTTCCAGGGCTACCAGACCGGCGTCTGCGTATTCGTAGTCGAAGTCACAACCCGCGTGGGTCAGGATCTGGATGGCGGATTCGATGATGCTGGGGCCGATGCCGTCGCCCGGGATGACGGTAATCTTTCTTTTTGACATGAGGCGTATCCACTTCTAGGGAACAGAGGGGGAGGATTCGTCGGCTTTATACCATTTTTGTACCACATCCTCCATGTTTCTTTACATTTTACCCATTTATGTCAACAGGTACGGCCTGTCTTGGGAAATGGTGTGCTGGGGATCACGCCCCGGCATCAGGGACGGGAGGGTAGCGGATCTCCCGCAGGTTGAACCCGAGCGGGATATCGTGCTGCAGCCGGACCAGGCGTTGGGCCAGCAGGGCCTCTTCCCGGTGCTGGCGCAGCTTGAGCAGGGGTCTGGTGGCCTCCTCCCGCTCACAGGCCTCCAGCATGGCAGCCAGGTCCCCGTATTGCTGCAGCAACTGGGTGGCGGTCTTGGGGCCGATGCCGGGCACCCCCTTGATGTTGGAGCCGCTGATACCGGTCAGGGCCCAGAAGTCCACAAGCTGGGTCGGTGTAACGCCGTACTGCTGCTGGACGAAGGCGGCATCCAGCCAGCGTTTGTTGAAGTAATCCCGCACCCGGATCTGCGGGCAGATGAGCTGGCAGAACCCCTTGTCGGTGGAGATGATGGTGGCGCTGGCGCCGTGCTGGGCAATGCCGCTTGCCAGGGTGGCGATGAGATCGTCCGCCTCGTCGGTCTGGGAGAGCAGGGCATCCACACCGCACTCCCAGAAGGCGTCCTGCAGGTCGGCAAGCCCTTCTCTCAGCTCATCCGGCATGGGGGTGCGGCCCTCCTTGTAGGGGGGATAGAGCGTCTTGCGCCAGCTGTGGACCTCACCGTCAAAGACCGCGATGGCGTGGGTCGGCTCGCTGGCCGCCAGGAGCTTCTTGCAGGTGTTGATGAGGTTGGCACGGGTGGCGAGCAGGGCCTGAGCCGGGGTCAGTCCCTGCTGGCTCTGCACCGCGTGCAGTCGGCGGATGAGGTTGAGGGCATCGATGATGAGCAGGTGTGGCATGGGGCACTCCGGGCGTCGGGGAGTGCCATTGTAACAATGGTGGCGTCTTCTGCTAACCCCGTAGAAGACCAGTCAATGAAAGAGGGGCCCATGGGCCCCTCCGGTGCATTGTGGTGTCCCGGCTATTTGACTATCTCGTAGCAGGGAACGTACTGGCTGCCCGGCAGCTTCATGCGCTGCTGCTTGACGAAGCTTTCCAGCAACCTGTCCATCAGGTGCATCAGCTCCTTGTCGCCGTGCAGCTTGAAGGGACCCTTCTTCTCGATGGCCCTGATGCCCCCTTCCTTGACGTTGCCTGCGACGATGCCTGAGAAGGCGCGGCGCAGGTTGGCTGCCAGCAGCTGGGGCGGCTGGTTGCGATGCAGATCCAGGCTGGCCATGCTGGCGTGATCCGGCTCGAACGGCAGCTGGAACTCGGGCTCGATCCGCAGGGACCAGTTGAAGGAGTAGGCATCTCCCACCGACTTGCGGTATTCGCGGATCTTCGGCATCGCCTCCTTCATCACGCGGGCCACCTCGGGCGCATCGCCGATGATGATCCGGTAGAGACTGGTGGCGGCTTCCCCCAGGGTCGCCTTGACGAAGTCGTCGATGGCGCGGAAGTAGTCGGCACTTTCTTTCGGGCCGGTCAGCACGATGGGGATGGGTTGGCGATCGTTGGCCGGGTGCATCATGATGCCGAGCAGGTAGAGCAGCTCCTCGGCAGTGCCGACCCCGCCCGGGAAGATGATGATGCCGTGACCCAGACGCACGAAGGCTTCCAGCCGCTTCTCGATGTCCGGCAGGATCACCAGCTCGTTGACGATGGGGTTCGGCGGTTCGGCGGCGATGATGGAAGGCTCGGTGAGACCGATGTAACGGCCGTTGCGCACCCGCTGCTTGGCGTGGCCGACGGCGGCCCCTTTCATGGGGCCCTCCATGGCGCCCGGACCGCAGCCGGTACAGATGTTGAGCTCGCGCAGACCCAGCTCGCTACCCACTGCCCGGGTGTACTGGTATTCCACCTCGTTGATGGAGTGGCCGCCCCAGCAGACCACCAGGTTGGGATCGGCGCCGGGCAGGATCGCCTTGGCGTTGCGCAGGATGGCGAACACCACGTTGGAGATATGGGTGGAGCTGGTCAGGTTGACCAGACGATTGGACTCGAGCTGGGTCGACACATAGAGAATGTCCCGCAGCACGGAGAACAGGTGCTCCTGGATGCCGCGGATGATCTCGCCGTCGACGAAGGCGTGCTCGGGGGCGTTGAACAGCTCGAGCTTGACCCCGCGCTCGCGCCGGATCACGTGAATATCGAAGGATTTGAAACGTTCCAGTATCTCTTTGGAACTGTCGGTATGGCTGCCGGAGTTGAGGACCGCCAGCGAGCAGTTGCGAAACAGTTGATAGATATCGCTGGAGGCCGTCTGCTTGAGGCGATCCACCTCGAGCTGGGACAGCAGGTCCATGCTGCCCACGGGATTGATGTGTGTAATCATAATTTCCCCTTTCACTCGCTTGTTATCGTTGTGCTTTCCCTGGGGAGAAAACGGGATGCTTTGGCATCCCTCGGGTTCGATAGTAGAGGCAAGGGGGTGGGCAGGGGAATAGGGGGACTGTGCGTTTGCCGCTTTTTTAGCCGCTCCTCAAAGCGGATTCAGGCGAGATTGACCTGATCCCGGCCGGAGTGCTTTGAACTGTAAAGCGCCTTGTCGGCACGCTCGAACGCATCCGTGGTATGGTCGCCGGTCCGAAACAGGGTGGCACCGATGGAGATGGTGATCTCGACCCTGGCATCGCGAAAGCGGAACGGGATGCTCTTGATGGTCTGACGCAGGTTCTCCAGCGGCTTCTGGTACTTGTCCGGATTGATGTTCGGCAGCAAGACCACGAACTCCTCACCGCCAAAGCGGGCGATGAAGTCGGTGTCGCGCAAGGCGTTCTGCAGGGCCTTGGCAACCACCTTCAATGCCTTGTCGCCGGCCATGTGGCCGTAGTTGTCATTGATGTGCTTGAAGTGGTCGATGTCGATGATGGCCAGGCACAGGGGGGTGCCATAGCGTAGCCAGCGTTTGTATTCGAGCTCGAGCCGCTCGTCCAGGGCCGCCCGGTTGTGTACCTGGGTCAGGCTGTCGAGGAAGAGCTTGTGTTTCTGGATGCTGAGCCGCTTCTTGTACTCGGCGGTCTCGTCCTTCATCAACCTGAGCTTGGCTTCCATGTTGGAGAGGTGGGTGAGCAGGTGGCGCTCGCGGTTGGCCATCTCCTCCCGCTCCTGCTGCAGCCGGCGGATGGTGTCCAGATGCCCAGAAATGGCGCCCCTGAGTATCTGTGGCGAGTCATGGGCTGCCATGGCGCGATCGATGGCGGCGAGTTCCCGCTCCAGCGCCTGTCCGCTGAGATGGGCGGCATTTTGCAGCGCCCGCCCTTCATCCAGGGATTCGGTAAAGCTGTAATGGACCGAGGAGAGACTCTCGTTCAGGGTGCTGAGAAACGCCTGGGAGGCTTTGCGCTCTTCCCGGGTACCCTCGATGATGAGTTCGATGATCTGCAGGCAGGCTTCGGCCAGCAGGGCAGGGGTGATGCCCCCGAGCAACTGGCGGCGGATGTCTGCGAGGCTCTCGCCCACGGCGCCGGCAAAGTCGAGCTCGGTGATGAGACGCTGCAACTCGTCTGAAATCTGGGCATGTGCCTTGATGTCAAAGGAGTCGGTAGGGGCCGGGCTGGAGAGCTCGGTGGGGATCTCCGCCGAAGGGGGAATCAGCGGCTTGCGCGGCAGCAGCTGGATCTTGATCGCCTGCTGGTAGAACTCCAGCAGCCGGATCACCTTCTTCTGGTGATCGCCGATGCCGTAACTCTCCGGGCTGGCGAGAAACTCCTTGAGGGCGCGGCGGGTATCTTCCGGAAACCCCTTGATGGTTTTGAGCTGTTTGCTGCCGAGATCGATGGCTGCCCGGGTCAGGCTGATGGACTCTTCCATGGTGTGGCTGTGCTGCTGCAACAGCTTCTCGATGGCGATCAGATCGGCATCGATGGAGGTGAGCGGAGGGTTGCCTTCAAGTTTCTGCTTGAGCTTGGCGAGCCGGTTGTCGAGCTCGCGATCGTGGCCGCGACAGGCTTGCATCAACTTGCCGATGAACTGGATACTGCGGGTGCGTTCGGCATCGGAGAAGCTCGCCATGCCGTCAAGCTCCTGCTGTTTCTGCTGGAGGGATTCCCTGAGTCTTGCCAGTTGTCCTGTTACGGCAGCCATATCATTCATTCTTCAGGTCGCCCTGTTGTCATTATCGTTTTTGTTTCGTCCAGCAACAGAAAGCCAATCAAAGACCCCGTTGAGTACCTTTTTGTCACGGATTGTCCGCAACCTTCGTCCGTGAAAGCGCAAGCCAGTTAACCCATTGCTTTTCATGAGAAGAATTTACTTTTACCAGTCCCTTGTCAATTGCCATCAAGCAGCATTGCCACACATCTCCGTTAAAAAATGCGGCCTGCTGGCAATCGATGGCAGCCAGCTCAAGCCAGACGCTCTGCTGGCATTTTTCGCTGAGCTGAATGGCACCCGAGAGGGCCAGGTAGCAGAGATCGAACAGGCCGTGGTGATCGAGGGCCATGGCCGCCTTGGGCAGGAAGGGATGACTGACGATGCCGAGGCTGATGCGCCTGTCCAGCGGGTGCTCGCAGGGGAAGGCTGCCAGGGTGTCGAGCAGGGTCTGGGCCAGCTGATGCAACTGGGCCACGTGACGCTGGGGCACCACATAGAGCAGGTGGCCTTCGCGCAGGTCGTAGATGCGGCCATCCTGCGGGGTCAGTTCGTTGACGTAGCGGCCGAAGGCCTGCTCTATCTCGCGGCTGACCTGATACCCATGCTGCTCTAGGCTGTTGCTCAGGAAGGGAACCCGGAACAGCAGGTAGTGCAGCTTGTCGTCAAATTCGCTGGTGGGGCGTTCGCTCAGGTACCAGCGCTCGGATTTCTGCTGGCGCTTGGCCATCTCCCGCGGCCAGCGGCTCATCAGTCGCTGCCAGTTGGCCAAGCCGCTGCGCGGCTCTACCAGCAGGGCCTCTCCCAGCTGTTTGGCATGAAGGCGCGCGACCCGCAGTTTCAGCCAGAGGGTGAAGAACAGATAGATGAAGAGTGCCAGCAGCAGCCCGGTGCTGACGCTGGTCCAGAGGTATCGCTCCTGCTGGTGCTGGCTGACGTCGAGTTGCTGCTCCAGCTCCTTGACCTGTTGCACTCGCTCCACTTGGGCGTAGTTGTCGCGCACCGCCTCCTGCTCCAGCGCCAGCTGCTGCTGGCGAACCAGTTCGCTGCGCTGGTGGTAATTCTTGTAGCTCTCCAGGGCCTGCTGGAGGTAACCCTTCTGCTCATAGGCGACGGAGAGCAGGCGGAAGATCTCGAATTGGCGCCGGATGTCCCCAATCCGGTTAGCCAGGGTGAGGGCGTTCTCCAACTGCAGGATGGCGATGCCCGCCTCCTGCTGCTTGAGGTGCAGCTCTCCCAGCAACAGCAGGGTGTCGATGAGCGACTCCTTGTCATCCCCCAGCTCATGGGACTGGCGTGCGGCGTTCAGATAGTTTCGCGCCAGGTTGAGGTTGCCGGTCTGCAGGTAGGTCTTGCCTATCTCGAACTTGAGGTGGGCGATGCGGGTGCGGTTGCTGCTCTCGTCCAGCAGGTCGAGGGCATTGAAGAAATAGACCAGCGCCATGTTCATCTCGCCCTGATCCCGGTTGAGGCGGGCGAGCACGATCAGGGCGTCGCTCAGCATGGAAGGATTGCCGAGGGCATGAAAATAGTTGGCCGCCTCGCTGGCGTATTGCAGCGCTTTTTGTGGCTCCTGCTCTTCCTGATAGAGGCTGACCATCTGGTTCGAGAGCAGGCCGAGGAAGAGGGGATCCTGCAGGGGCTTGGCTTGCTGTTGTGCTTCGATGTACTCCCCCAGTGCAAGCTGGGGCTGACCCAGAGCCTGATAGAGATCCCCGCCCACGGCGCTGGTCCAGGCCCTGGCCAGAGGCTGTTTGGCGTGATCCGCCCATTTGCGGGTCTCGGCCAGCTGCTGTTTGGCGAGATCGAATTGCCGCTCCTCTATGCTGGCGTTGACGCGCAGCAAGCGGCTGTAGACCTGCAACTGGCTCTCCTTGAGGTCGGGATTGGCCAGCAGTTTGTCGAGTTTGTCGAGCAGGGGGGCCGCGGCGCCATGGGTATGCTGTTGCAGGTTGCGGCTTCGGACCAGCAGATAGAGCCCATGGGCCTGCAGCTCGAACTGCTGCTCTTTCTCGGCCATGGCGATGCCCTGCTCAAAGGACTCCTGTGCCGGGGCGAACTGCCCTAGCTGCTGCAGACACTCCCCCTTGAGCAGATAGGCGCCCGTGGTCTGGGTGGCGGTACCGTAGTTCAGCATCGGCTCGCGATAGCCGTACTCCTGACGGTTGCTGATGATCTGCTTGGGATTGTTGGCCGTGCGTTCGAGGAAGGAGGTGGCAATCTGGGCACATCTGGCGGGATCGGTCAGCACCAGGGTCTGGGCCTGCTGCAGGTCGATGGACAACTGCTCCTTGGCCAGATCCAGATCAGGAGCCGACAGGGAGGACATCATCATTGCCAGAAAAAACAGTTGATTCATTGGATTAAGAACGGCACGGAGGTGCAGGCATGTTATCCAAGCCCACCCCCGCCCGTCCAGAGTTTACTGAGGTGATGCGCAGCCGGCCGCAGCCCGCAGGATGGCGGCGCTGGTGATTACTGGCGAATGAGGCGCAGGTTCGCCGGAACCGGCTCCCAGTCGCTGCGGAAGGGGTTGATGTCCAGGCCGCCGCGGCGGGTGTAACGGGCATGGACGGTCAGTTGTTCCGGGGCGCAGAAGTGCTTGAGATCGGTAAAGATGCGCTCGATGCACTGCTCGTGGAACTCGTTGTGCTGGCGGAACGAGATGAGGTAGCGCAACAGCTTCTCCCGGTCGAGACGCGGGCCGCGATAGTGGATCACCACGGATCCCCAGTCCGGCTGGCTGGTCACCAGGCAGTTGGACTTGAGCAGGTGGCTGTGCAGGGTCTCCTCCACGATCTCGCGACCGGCGGCCCCTTGCAGCAGGGTTTCGTCAAACTCGTAGCCGTCCACCTCGATATCCAGGCTGTCGATGCACTCACCGGGCAGCTGGGCTATCTGGTGGGGGGCCTGGTCGAGGGTGAAGAGGGTGACGCTCACCGGGGCACCAGCGCAGCCACTCAGGTCCTGAACCAGCAGCGCTTGCACTGCCTCCAGGGAGTCGCAGCGAGTCTGGTTGAAGGAGTTCAGGTAAAGCTTGAACGACTTGGACTCGATGAGATTCGGGCTGGTAGCAGGCACAAAGACCTCCCCGATGGCAACCACGGGCTTGCCTTTGGCATTGAGCCAGGAGAGTTCATACAGGGTCCAGACGTCGCACCCCTGGAACGGCAGTTCACCTCTCAGGCCAAGATCGTCGCGGTTCAGGCTGCGTGGCACGGGCTGCAGCAGACTCGGGGTGTACTGGCTGATGTAGGCTGACTGCTGCCCCAGGCTCAGGCCTTGCAGCGCACTGGCGCCGGCGTATCTCTCTTGTTTGCTCATGCTGGTTTGCTCACGCTTGTCTGATAAGGGGTTTGATGGTGCAATGGCCCGATTTTTCGATCAGGTACTTGCGGCCATCAGAGGCCGCTATTGTGGGGAATATCGATGTCGGATCAAGTCCTGTCTGCCCTGGAGCAGTTCTTTTTACGCTGGCAGCGCGATGGCGAAGGAAGGCGGGGGCTGCCCCTGTGTGACTGGGAGGCCGACTGGCGCTCTCCTTGCGAGCTGGATGAACCCAGGGAGGGGCGGGTCGCCTGGCGTCCGTTCCAGCGGGAGCAGGCAGCCGACTTCACGGCCATGGCGAACGCCCTGGAGCTGACCCTGCATCCTAGCGCCATCGCCCTGTTTGGCCACTGGTTCAGCCGCCCTCTGTCCTGCTCTTTCAAGGGGTTGCGCATCGAACTCATCCTGCCGTGGAACGATGCCGATCTGGATCTGCTCAAGGAGAACCTCATCGGCCACCTGCTGATGCTGCGCAAGTTGAAGCGATCCCCTTCACTCTTCATTGCCACGACCCGCAACGAGATGACGCTGGTCTCCCTCGATAACGAGAGCGGCCAGGTGTGGCTGGAGTGGCTGGACTCCGGGCGGCGCCTGACGCTGGCCCCCTCGTTGCCGGCCTTTCTGGCGCGACTGGAAACCTTGCCCCAGTGATGCCCCAAAAGAGAGGGCCTTGCCACCTGGCAAGGCCCTTTCTTTTTAATGCGCCATTGTGCGCGGTGGGCACCTACTCCTTGAAGTCCCAGGAGAGGTTGGAGACCAGCCTGCAAGGCTCGCACCTGAAGTCGAAGATCTCGTGCAGGGGGGCGGCCAGCGCCCATGGGCCACCACAGCCAGGGCAGGGGCGAGCCCGCTCTTCGGCAGCGCTCAGGCCACCGACCCGGTAGAGATAGTAATAGGTGGGGATGCCGCTCAGGACCTCCAGCCGTCTGGCGAGATCGCTGCCCCGGCGATGAAGGCGGCTGCCCACCTCGCCGATTTCGTGCAGGGCGGCGTGTTCGGCGATGGAGCCGTTCATCTGCAACTGATCGCAGGCTTCCCAATCTTCCTGCCACTTGATGATCTGCTTGTGGTCACCGTTGGCGACGGCGGGCAGCCGATAGAGCGGGATGGGAGCGAAGTGGTCGCCGCAGCGCAGGGGAGAGCAACTGTGCAGGAAGCTGGTGTAGAGCAGCATCCAGCTGGGACGCTCCCCCTGCTCTGCGCACGGGTCCGTGCTGTCCGAGAGCAGATCCGCCCCTTGCAGGTGGAGTT
Source organism: Aeromonas sp. PrichA-15 (assembly GCF_017939245.1). Taxonomy (NCBI): domain Bacteria; kingdom Pseudomonadati; phylum Pseudomonadota; class Gammaproteobacteria; order Aeromonadales; family Aeromonadaceae; genus Aeromonas; species Aeromonas sp. PrichA-15. The sequence continues at coordinate 45,471 of NZ_JAGKRH010000030.1, forward strand.
TGGGGGCGAGCAGGCCCGCCTGGTGCAGACCTTGCTCGGCAAGGGCGACCAGCTCGCTCTGGTTGTCAGGGTGCAGGCTGTCCTGCTCCGGGCAGACCACCCGACTGACGAAATAGCCTTCGTGCATGCTGGTGGGAAACTCCCGCCCCAGGATCTGACCCTGATAGCGCAGCATGTCGAGGTAGTGGACGATGGCCCGTTCGGCCTCCCCGAGGGAGGTATCGCGGTAGCACTCAAAGGTGAGTTCGAGGATATACATGGCGATGGGTCAATCCGGCTTCTGGTTGAGCAGCAGATCGGTGAGGCGATCGACCTTCTGCTCCAGCCGGGCGAGCTGTTCGCTCAGTTGCTGAAGAGTGACGCTTTCCGTGGCCAAGGGGGATGCCTCGGGGGCACTGGCGGGGGCACTGGCGGGGGCGGGCGCTGTCGACGCGGGCTGGGGTTGTTGCTTCCACTGGCTCAACACCTTGAGCAGCTCGGCCATGGGCACGGGATGGCTGAGGCGGGCCTTGACCATGGCGGTAGAGGGGGTGATCCCCCTGGCACTGAGTTCGTTGGCTATCTGGATGATCTCTTGGGCTGACATCTTGGCTCCTGCACGGCCGTCTTGCTGCGGGTGGATAGTGGCACAGAGCTTAATCAAAGCCTGTCCATCAGGAAAGCGGAGCGAAGGGCGTGGGTGGCGAGAGGGAGGGGCGCCTGGGCGATGGAGGGAGGGGATTGGCGGCTCCGCGTCTACCCAACGCTGGCCGCCGGGAGTGGGGGGATCAGGTCCCCTGGCGCAGCATCAGATCCAGTTGGTCGATGGCTTCCGCCCAGTCGGCGTCGTAGTTGAGGGCATCGCGCAGAAAGCCTGCCTGGGAAGGCGTCCAGAACGGCGCGTCGGGCAACTGGGTATGGCGATCGATGGGATGGTCGCGGATAAAACGCTGCTGGCTGATGTCGTCACTGGCCAGCCCCAGTTGGGCAAACAGGGCGGCCATGTCATGGGTGAGCAATTCCATCTCGGTACTCCTTGGAAGGGGGCTGTGGAAGAGTATAGCCAGCCCCCGTGCTCTCAAATCTAGGAGGGGAGACGATGGGGTGGCAGCTCGACACCGGCGACATGCAGCCCCTGCATGCAGAGCTGCCCCTGATAATGGCTCTCTCCGTCGCTGGAGAACTCGAACTGGTAGTAGGTGAGCAGGCGCAGGGGCTTGTGCCCCAGGGCGCGGTGTGTCCGCGCCAGCGACAGCAGTTGCAGGTCGTGGTGCTGGCAGTAGCGGCGCATGTATTGCCAAGCCAGCTCCGCCTGGCGGCGCTGTTGCCAGAAGGCCCAGCCAACGAGGCCGAGCAGCAAGATCCCAAGCATTTCTCCCATCAGCGGGTTCCTTCTGTGATGTGTGTGGGGCCCTGTTCACCTCAGGCAACAGGGCCGTCGTGCCGGGCCTAGGTGGAAGCTAACAGGCGACCGATGGCCAGACCCAGGGCCTCGCTGCGTTCGGGGTCACGCAGTTTTGCCAGCATATCATTGCGCAAGGCCGGTAGCGTGACGAGCTCGGCAAATACCTGGTTGAAGAACTGGGTGGGTTGCAGGGCGAGCTGCTCCAGAAACAGGCCGAGCAGTTCGGGGTGTTTCAGATCGGGCCAGAGGCGGCCAGCGATGGCGAGGAGCAGGGAGGGGCTTGGCCGGGTTTGCAGCAGGGTCAGCAGCTTGTTGGTGCGCAGTCCGTTGCCCGGGCAGGAGGCCAGTGCCCGGCACAGATAGGCCAGGGTTTCGGGGTCAGGCTCGGCGCACTCCTGCTCCTTGCCGATGCGCTCCAGCAATGCGCCTTGCAGGGCAGGAGGCAGGGGGGCGTTCTCCAGGCTTTGGCACAGGGCGTAAAGGGGGGCCTGCGGCAGCACGGGCAAGGCCTTGCAGACCAGTGCCAGGTTGCGCTCTACCTGTAGCCGCTCCGCGATATCTGCAAACCCTTGCAGTCCCAGTGCCTGCCACCCCTCTTCCCCCGGCGCCGCCAGATAGTGGCAGAGGGCCTCGTAGTAAGCGGAAGGGGCTTGTTCCAGCTGGCGGGCCAGCTTGGCGTGCACACTGGCCATCTTGGCCTCGGCCGGACGGAAGGTGTAGGGGTTGTCCGCTAGACGCTGGGCCTTCTCTTCGTCCAGTTCACCGGTGAGCTTGTAGCCCAGAGTCTCTACCACCTGATCCATGAAATGCTTGGGGCCGCTGGAGATGAGCAGGCCGCGTTCATCGAGGGCGAACTTGAGGAACCAGAGGTAGTGCCTGGATTCGGTTGGCTGGAAGAAGTGCACGCCGAGCCAGGCGTGCTGCTGTAACGGCCAGGGGTAGGGCTCCTGCTGCTGCTCGATGCGCACGAAGAGGTCGCTGGGGAGCGGGCGCACCTGGCGGCCCAGATCGAACAGCTGGAACTGGGTATCGGCCTGGGTCAGAAACTCGGTCAGGGTGTTGATGGAAGACATGAAGAGATCCCGCTTGAAGATAATGCGGGCGATTATAAGGGGGCTGCACCAGATAGCCAGAGGCGGTGATGCAGGGTATGAAGGTGACGGCAACATGGCAGCCATTGCGGGGTCGGTGTATAGTAGCGCCCCTTTTTGATGGCCGTATTGAGTGGGGCCCCGTCGCAGACCGGGCCCGCGATGAGGAAGTGAGCGAGATGAATCAATATCTGCTGGTTGCCGGTCTGCTGGGAGAGCTGACTGCCGAGTTGCAACGTCTGGAACGCTGGCAAGCCGACCATCCGGGGAGCGAGGCGCTGGCAAGCGAGCTGCCGTTCTGTGTCGATACCCTGAGTTTCGATCAGTGGCTGCAGTTCGTGCTGATCCCGCGCATGGAGCAGCTGGTGCTGCTGCAGGCTCCGCTGCCGACCAGCGTCTCCCTCTATCCCATGGCGAGTGAGGTCTATAAAGAGGAGCTGGCGGAGGTCGAGGCCCTGCTTCGTCTGATCGCCCGTTTCGATCTGCTGCTCTCCGGCAAAGTGGTCGAACAATGATGGACGAGCAGACCCGGACAGCGGATGCCTTGCAGCCGACACTGCTTTATCAGGATGACTGGCTGGTAGCGGTGAACAAACCGTCCGGTCTCCTGGTGCACCGCAGTTGGCTCGACAAGGCCGAGACCCGTTTCGCCATGCAGATGACCCGGGATCTGATCGGGGGTCGTCATGTCTACCCCGTGCACCGACTGGACAGGCCCACTTCGGGTGTGCTGCTGTTTGCTCTCGATCCTGCCGTGGCCCGTACCCTGACCGAGGCCTTTGCTGCCCGTCAGGTCCACAAGGAGTACCTGGCACTGGTGCGTGGATGGGCCCCCGAAGAGGGGCTCATCGACTATCCGCTCAAGGAGCAGCTGGACAAGATTGCCGATGCCTTCAGCGACCCGGATCGCCCCGCTCAGGAGGCGGTGACCGCGTTTCGTCGTCTGCATCAGGTCGAGCTGCCCTTCGCCGTCTCCAAGAAGCATCCCACCAGTCGCTACAGCCTGGTCCGCCTCTTTCCCAAGACGGGGCGCAAGCACCAGCTGCGCCGCCATCTGGATCACCTGTTCCACCCCATCGTTGGTGATACCACCCACGGGGATGGCCGGCACAACCGGTTCTTTCGCGAGCACTATGGGTGCGACCGCCTGCTGTTGATCGCGCACCGTCTGAGCTTCGAGCATCCGGTGCTCAAGGTGCCGATGCGGATCCAGGCGCCCCTGGGCCCCGAGGTGCTGGGTCTGTTCGCCCGTCTGGGCTGGCCTGCCAGCGAGCAAGACTACGGCGCCTGAGCCTCTTTCCATCTGTTGCCTCTGACCGGGCTGTGGCATGCTGTAGCCCAGGTACGTCAGAGGAATGACTTATGGCTCAACGAGATATCGCCTGCGCAATCGCGTGCCCCCCGCCCGTTCAGGGGGGCTCTTCCTACCCATCCCGGTCTTGCCGGGCCCATTGTTTGTCCCTGAGGAGTCGCTGATGGCCGAGATCGATATCCTGGTCGGCACCGTCTACGGCTCTGCCATGCTGGTGGCCGAGACCCTCTGTGACCACCTGCAAGCCAATGGCCATGTCTGCCAGATCTTCGATGACGCGGCGCTGACCGACATCGATGCCTCCCGCTTTCTGCTCATCGTGACCGCCACCACGGGGCAGGGGGATATACCTCCCAATTTGCAGCCCTTTGCCAGTGCCCTGGCCGATCGTGCTCCTTATATGAAGGGATGGCGCTATGCCCTCATCGCCATGGGAGACAGCAGCTATGAACACTTCTGCGGGGCAGGGCGCCGGCTCGATGAACTGCTGCAGGAGCTGGCCGCCGACGCCCTGGTGCCGCGTCTGGAGATAGATGCAACGGTGGAGGATGAGCCGGAAGTTGCGGCGCTGGCGTGGTTGAAAACCTGGGAAAATAGACTGTAGCCAGACCCTTCTCCCCGAGAATAAATTCACCTCCGTGAGTGTGCTGACGGGGGTGTTTTATTTTTGGGGCGTCACGCATCAGCTCCCAAATATATCCTCTCTTTCGTCCGGTTATTTTTCTCGCCAATGATGATAACCGGTTGGCCATATTCATCATCACCCACGACAAATTGAAAAATTAAAAGTTCCGCATTGAAAGCGATTTCAGTCATGTTTTTGCTACTGCGACACGGATTTATAACTTAAATCTCGTCGCGAATTAATATTTGAAAGCGCTTTCTTTGGTGTTTGTTTTCTTGTTTTTGCTCGATACTGGAGACTTTGGCCAACAAACTTAAGTTTAATGAGCTGTTGTTGCTGTAGTTGTTGGCGGCGTGCGATTTGTCATCGTTTTGTGAATCAGCTCATGTTTGCAGGGAATTTGGGTACATATAATCGACCTCGGTTATCACCAAAACGTTTTTCCGGTGATAAGAACTTGAATATCAGGATCACACTCCTCTCAGCGGGAATAAGGAAAATGAAAATGAAAGCAAAGTGGCTCCCGATCGCTGCAGCAGTAACCGCAGCCCTGGCTTCCCAAGCCGCCTTCGCCGTTGATTTCCACGGCTACTTCCGTTCAGGTGTCGGCATCTCCGAAGATGGTGACATGCAGACCTTCGATAAGAATAAAGTGGGTCGTCTTGGTAACGAAAACGAAACCTACGGCGAAGTGCAACTGGGTCAGGAAGTCTTCAACAAAGATGGCAAGTCCTTCTACGTAGACTCCATGGTCGCCATGGTCAGCAACCAGTCCAACGACTGGGAAGGGACCGGCACCAGCTGTAATTTCGACACCAAGCAGTGTGAAGACGATGCCACTTTCGCCCTGCGTCAGTTCAACGTGCAAGCCAAGGGGGTGCTCGGTTTTGCCCCGGAAGCCACCCTCTGGGCCGGTAAGCGTTACTACCAGCGTCACGACATCCATATCTCCGACTTCTACTACTGGGATGTGTCTGGCGCTGGTGCCGGTATCGAAAATATCCAAGCAGGCCCGGGGAAACTCTCCTTTGCTTGGACCCGCAGTGATGCTGGTGAGCTGAACAACAATATTCTGGATGCCCGTTATGCCGGTATTCCGCTCTGGAGCGATGCTTCCTTGGAGCTGGGTGTTGACTATGCCATCGCCAATCCGACCGACGATCAAGACAAGGCCAACGACGACATTAAAGACGGTGTCATGCTGACAGCTGAACTGACTCAAAACCTGCTGGGGGGTTTCAACAAGACCACTCTGCAATACATGAGTGACAGCTATGCCACACTGCCGATTTACTACGGTGCTGGTAGCTGGACCAGCCAGGACGGTGCCAGCGGTGATGGCTTCCGCATCATCAACTGGGGCGTATTGCCGGTTGGTGACAAGGTCGAATTTGGCCACCAGCTAGTCTACGGCCAGTCTAATGACGTGACCATCGACGGTGTGGCGGGTTCTGATGCCGATACCTTCTCCGTAGTGGTTCGTCCCATGTACAAATGGGATGAGATCCAGAAGACCATCTTGGAGCTGGGCTACTATCATGACACCAAAGACCTCAAGGGGCAGGATAGCCAGGATCGTGACGGTCAGAAGTATACCATTGCACAGGCTTGGTCTGCCGGCCCCAGCTTCTGGGCCCGTCCGGAAATCCGTGTGTTCGCTTCCTATCTGAAGTCCGGTGGCGACAACGGCCAGACTTTCAATGGCAGCAACAACGACGACAACACTTGGAACTTCGGTGTGCAAGCAGAAGCCTGGTGGTAAGCAATATCTTCAGTTAAGTTAGTCACTGCCCCCTTATGGGGGCAGTTTTGTTTCTCAGGAATTGGCAATCGGGTTATGGAGAGAAGAAGAATGAAACTGGTAAAGATGTCTATCGCGGCCGTGGTTACCGCGCTGTTGGCCGGCTGTTCCGGTAGCATGGTCGTGCCTGTGCAGGATCACGCCTCCATTCTGAGTAATGCCGATCAGGCCAAGCAGGCGCTCTCCCAGGCGACGAGCTGCTGCAAGGATTTCAACGAATTCAATTATGTTTCTCTGCCGGAAGGCGAGACGCTGCTGGCCATCGACGGCAAGCAGCCCAGTTATCAGTTTGACGAGGGGATGAGCTACTTCGCCGCCTATCGTCTGCCCATCAATACCGGCAACCTGGCCATCACGCTGGCGTCCCAGGTGAGCAAGACGGTTCTGGTTCCCAAGGTCATCATGCTGGATGCCCAGTTCAAGGTGACTCGCGTATTGGGTGAGTCCGTATTCAGCTACCAACCTGCCCACCTGCTCGACAATGACAGGATTGAGGGACGTGTGTTTGTGGACCGCAGCATGCCGGGCAATCCCGCCACTGAAACCTATATGGTGGTCTATGCGCCGGCCAACGAGACGGCGGGCAGCACCACCATCTTGCACCCCGCGAAGGCCTTTGCCCGTGCCAACGGCACGGTCGAGCCGGATATCAAGGACCCCGTGATTCCCCATTCGCCCTGGGGTCTGGTACAGATAAAGGTCACGGACATGGCCAAGGGACAAGGCCTGGAAGCCGTGTTCAAGCCTGAATACGCCGACAAAGTGGCGATGAGCCAGGCCAAGCCTGCTACCACTGCCGTGGCTGCGACGGCGGCCACCACGGCAGCCGTTGCCGCAGCGCCGAGCAAACCGGCTCCCGCCATGCTGAGCGAGACCGAGAGCTTCTACAACGCCCAGATCGAGAAAGCGGTGAAGGCCGGTGACATCGACAAGGCGATGCAACTCGTGAATGAAGCCGAGCGCGCCGGTTCAACCAAGGCGAAATCGGTCTTTATTGATGCAGTGAAACGTTCACAGAAGAACTAAATATCTCGGTTTATTAAAATCGATATTTATTGGAGGCCTCCCTTGTTGGAGGCCTTTTTAATCGGTAGACTGGATAATATAAATCCGCAATAAGTTACATTTGGTTACAGTGAGTATCGTTGGGTATTGTTTGGTTTCTTTGTGATTTATTTTGAAGTGGTTTATTTCTTTTTGCGGCGAAGCTATAACAATACGAAATAATATTCAAGACAGTCCCCTCTCTGCTTATTTATTATCTTGTGATCTCTCCTCCAAATTTATTATTCCCTTGTTTCCGACGGAGGCATTTCCACCCCCGCTGGGTTATATTCTGCTGGTCAAAATAAGCAACCCGGAAAACGCACTTGGCGCAGTGACGGATGAAGCACATCGTCATCAATAAACTGCCCTGAGTCGTTGTCGGAAAAAAATCCATTCAGGAGCGCACACATGTTAAAAAATGCTTTCTCTAATCTGCAAAAGGTCGGTAAGGCGCTGATGCTGCCCGTATCGGTCTTGCCCGTTGCAGGTATTCTGCTGGGGGTGGGGGCTGCCCACTTCAGCTGGTTGCCGGAAATCGTCTCCCAACTGATGGAGCAGGCCGGTGGTTCCGTATTCGGCCAGATGGCTCTGCTGTTCGCCGTGGGCGTCGCCCTTGGCTTCACCAATAACGACGGTGTGTCCGGCCTGTCCGCCATCGTCGGCTACGGCATCATGACCGCCACCCTGACTGTGATGGCGCCTGTGATGGGTGTCGAGAAGATCGATACCGGTGTGCTGGGTGGTATCCTCGCCGGTGGCGTGGCTGCCTGGGCGTTCAACCGCTTCTACAAGATCCAGCTGCCAGAGTACCTTGGCTTCTTCGCCGGCAAGCGCGCCGTGCCCATCATCACCGGTTTCGTTTCCATCGGTCTGGGTGTCGTGCTCTCCTTCATCTGGCCGCCGATTGGTGGTGCCATCGGTGCCTTCTCCGACTGGGCTGCCAACCAGAACCCGGTCCTGGCATTCGGCATCTACGGCGTGGTTGAGCGCTCCCTGATCCCGTTCGGTCTGCACCACATCTGGAACGTGCCGTTCTTCTATCAGGCTGGTACCTGCGTCAACGCCGCCGGTGAAACCGTACACGGCATCATGACCTGCTTCCTGACTGCTGATGACGCTTCCCGTGCTGCCGGTAACGGCTTCGGTCAACTGGCGGGTGGCTACCTGTTCAAGATGTTCGGTCTGCCTGCTGCCGCGTTTGCCATTGCGCACTCCGCCAAGCCGGAAAACCGCGCCAAGATCGTAGGTATCATGGCTTCTGCTGCCCTGACATCCTTCCTGACCGGTATCACCGAGCCTATCGAATTCTCCTTCCTGTTCGTGGCCCCGGTACTGTACGCCATCCACGCCCTGCTTGCCGGTCTGGCCTATGTCCTGACCAACATGCTGGGTGTCGTTCACGGTCACACCTTCTCCAACGGCTTCATCGACTTCGTGGTGCAATCCCCGCGTGCCGACAACATGCTGCTGCTGGTGGGTCTGGGTCTGGTCTACGCGGTCATCTACTACGTGGTCTTCACCGTGGTCATCCGTGCCATGAACCTGAAAACTCCGGGTCGTGAAGACGAAGCCGCTCAAGAGTCCTCTGCCAGTCAAAGCAAGGACGAGATGTCTGCTGCACTGGTCTCCGCCTTCGGTGGCAAAGAGAACATCGCCTCTCTGGACGCCTGCATTACCCGTCTGCGTGTCGGTGTGAAGGATGTGGCCAAGGTTGACCAGGCTGGTCTGAAGAAGCTGGGTGCCGCCGGTGTGGTGGTGGCTGGTTCCGGTGTACAAGCCATCTTCGGCACCAAGTCCGACAACCTGAAAACTGAAATGGACATCTGGATGAAGAGCAACTGATTGCGCTCCGATATCCGAGTTCCGAAAAGGGAGGCGCAAGCCTCCCTTTTTGCTGGGTTGCGTTTGGTGGCGGGACATGTGCGGGGACTTTCCTGACGGCGCCAGCATGGTGTTACCCAATGAAAAAGGCGCCCCTGGGCGCCTTTGCTGCATCAGCCCGGCTAAAGCTTTTCGAGATCCCGTTCTATCTCGCTGATCTTGTTCTGCACCACCTTTTCCAGATGACGCAGGTCGCGCAGTATCTTCTGCTTGATGTCCGGATCGGCGGAAGGCTGGCCGCCCTGGGTCAGATTGTCCAGCTCATCCACCACGTATTTGAGGTTGGCGTTGATCTCGGTGACATCCTTGTACTCATGGGTCCCCGAGTCGACCAGCATGGTCTTGCGCTGGCGAGGGTATTTGAATTTGACGCTCTTGGCGAAGAATTCACCCTTCTGCTTCTTGAAATAGATCTTGAGGATGTCGTGGTTGGCTTCCTGGCGCAGGGTGTAGCTGTCCACCGAGGTGGGTTCCTGGATCCCCAGGCTCTTGAGATTCTCGTACATCGGGCTTCCTTGGTTTGAAACGATCCTGACCCCTCTATCTTACCCGAGTCCGGACGCCTTGCCTGTGACAGGCGCGCCAAATTCAAATTGGTGTCAAAAAGGTCTTCTTTAATCAATGAGCCAAGGGGAGGGGTGAACGCCTTGCCAGCACTGCCATAAGCGGTATCGTCTCATGGGGTGTGCAGTGCTGGTGGGGCAGGGGGGAGTTGGCGCCCACCCAAGCGGGCATGAAAAAGGGCACCAGAGGTGCCCTTGATGACATCGGCGTGGATTACTCGTCGATGGAGCGCAGCAGGGCGTTGATGCCGACCTTGGCGCGGGTCTTGGCATCCACCTTCTTGACGATGACGGCGGCGTAGAGGCTGTACTTGCCGCACTTGGAGGGCAGGGAGCCGGAAACGACCACGGAGCCGGCCGGGACGCGGCCGTAGTGGATTTCACCGGTTTCGCGGTCATAGATGCGGGTGGACTGGCCGATGAAGACCCCCATGGAGATGACGGAGCCCTCCTCGACGATCACCCCTTCAACCACCTCGGAACGGGCACCGATGAAGCAGTTGTCTTCGATGATGGTCGGGTTGGCCTGCAGTGGCTCCAGTACGCCGCCGATGCCGACGCCGCCGGAGAGGTGCACATTCTTGCCGATCTGGGCGCAGGAGCCCACGGTGGCCCAGGTGTCGACCATGGTGCCTTCATCGACGAAGGCGCCGATGTTGACGTAGGAGGGCATCAGCACGGTGTTCGGGGCGATGAAGGAGCCTTTGCGCGCGGTCGCGGGCGGCACGACGCGTACACCGGCAGCCTTGAACTGCTCTTCGGTGTAGTTGGAGAACTTCAGGGGAACCTTGTCGTAGTACTGGGCATCGTCGCCCTTGATGATGCCGTTGTCGTTGATGCGGAAGGAGAGCAGCACGGCCTTCTTCAGCCACTGGTGGACGACCCACTCGCCGGCAATCTTCTCGGCAACCCGGGCTTTGCCGGAGTCCAGCAGGTCGATGGCTTCCAGAATGGCGGCCTTGGTGGCGGCATCGACGGAGCCGGGGGTGATGGAGTCACGGCGCTCGAAGGCCGCTTCGATGGTCTGTTGCAACTGGGTCATGACAGGTTTCCTTTATAAAATTCTGTTTGTTGTATCACACTTTTCCAATCGTTTTTAAGGGCTCTCGCCGATTTCTTCAGAATCAGGGCGATTTATTGTACTTGAGTGGTCCAACCATTTGTTCTGATTGAGGAATCAATACGTCAAAAAGCCTCTTTCGAGGCTTCATCCGAGCGTGTCAGGCGCTCTCGCCAAGCGGTTCCTGGGGGTTGAGCTGATTGACCAGCCTCTCCTCGAGGGCTTGCTGCTCCTCCGGGTTCAGCGGCTCTCCGGCCAGGGTGGTGAGGCTGAAGAAGTCCTCCACCCGCTCACCGATGGTGGTGATCTTGGCGGCATGGAGGGAGAGGCCGCACTGCTGGAACACGGCACCGATACGGGCCAGCAGGCCCGGGGTATCCAGGGCTGTCAGCTCCAGCAGGGTGTGGCGGTTTTCCCCCTTGTGGGGCAGGAAAACCACCCTGGTCGGCACGCTGAACTGGCGGTGGCGTCTGGACAGGGGCTTGCTGCGCAGCACCAGCTTGCCCGGCTCCTGAAGGGCTTTCTCCAGCGCCTTCTTGATGGTGGCGGTACGGTTGGGGCTGATGGGCTCGCCGTTTGGCTCCAGCACGATGAAGGTATCGAGCACGTAGTCGTTGCGCGAATTCATGATCTGGGCGTCGTGGATGCTGAGGTTCTTCTGATCCAGTGCCGAGGCCACAGTGGCAAAGAGGTTGGGGGTATCGCGACAATAGATGAACACCTCGCTACCGCCCCGTATGGGATGCTTGCCGATGAGCACCAGGGGGGCCGGGTTGTCACCGTGGGCGATGATCTTGCGGCAGTGCCAGGCGATCTGCTCCGGGCTGTGGCGCAGGAAGTAATCGGCCTTGAAGTCGTTCCAGAGGGCGGTGACCGCCTCCTGTGGCACCTCGCGCTGGGTCAGGATCTGCCTGGCCTGGCGCTGGTTTTCACGGATCTTGAGGCGCATGTCCGGCGGGTTTTCCAACCCCTGGCGCAGGGCCTTCTGGGTGGCGAAGTAGAGTTCGCGCAGCAGGGTGCCCTTCCAGTCGTTCCACAGACTGTCGTTGGTGGCGCAGATGTCGGCCACGGTCAGGCAATAGAGCAGGTCGAGGTGCAATTCATCCCGCACCTTCTGGGCGAAGTCGGTGACCACGTCCGGGTCGTAGATGTCGCGGCGCTGGGCGGTGACCGACATCAGCAGATGGTGGCGCACCAGCCAGGCGACCAGTCGGCTCTCGTAGCGATCCAGCCCGTGCAACTGGCAGAACTCCAGCGCATCCACGGCCCCGAGTTCGGAATGATCGCCGCGCCTGCCCTTGGCGATGTCGTGGAAGAGGGCGGCGATGCTGAGCAGCTCGGGCTTGCGCAACTGGGTGAACACCTCGTGGCAGAGCGGGTGAGTCTGGCGGCTGGCCGGATTCGGAAAGCGATGGATGTTCTGCAGCAGCCGATGGGTGTGCTCGTCCACCGTGTAGGCGTGGAACATGTCGAACTGCATCTGGCCGACGATGAGGTTCCACTGGGGCAGGTAGGCCGCGAGGATCCCGTACTTGTGCATCAGGGTGAGCGGCTGGCCGATGCCGTTGGGGTGGCGCAGGAGCGCCATGAAGAGACGGCGGCACTCGGGTAGATCTTGCAGCCAGCAGTTGAGGGTGCGTCTGGCCTCGCGCAGCTGGCGCAAGGTGGCGGAGTGGATGCCGGCGATCTCCGGGTGCTGGGCTATCTGGTAGAAGAGTCGCAGGATGGCGGCAGGATCCCGGCCGAACAGCTCGGAGTCCACCGCATCGATGAGGCGGCCGCGCAGCTGGAATTCGTCGCTGATGCGGCGCACGTCCATGGCGGTGTTGCCGAGAATGGCCTCGTCAAAGAGTTGCAGCAGCATCTCGTTGAGCTCGGCCACCCGCCGCACCGTCTGGTAGAAACGCTTCATCATCTGCTCGACCGGGCCGTTTCCTTCCCCCTCGAACCCCAGCATCTGGGCCACGGTACGCTGGCGGTCGAACAAGAGGCGGTTGTCCCCCTTGTTGATGGCCATGTGCAGGGCGAAGCGCACCTTCCACAGGAAGTTCTGACAGTCGAGCAGCTCCCGGTACTCGGCCCGGTTGAGAAAACCGTGGCTGGTCATCTCGAACAGGGTGGTGGCGCCGAAGTGGCGGCGGGCGACCCAGGCCAGGGTCTGGATGTCGCGAAGGCCCCCGGGATTGTTCTTGAGATCCGGCTCCAGCTTGTAGGCGGTGCCGAGAAACTGCTGGTGGCGCAGGGCCTGCTCTTCGCGTTTGGCACGAAAGAAGGCTTCGCTCGGCCAGAAGTGCTGGGGCTGGGTGGCCGCCTGCAACTGCTCGAATCCCGCCAGGCGACCCGTGATGTAACGGGCCTCGATGAGGTTGGTGGCAACCGTGATGTCGTTGCGGCCCTGCTCGATGCACTCGGCCACGTTGCGCACCGACTGCCCTACTTCCAGCTTGAGATCCCACAAGAGGGTGATGAACTCGCCGATGCGAAGCCCCAGCACCTCGTCCAGTTCATCTCCTTCGTAGAGGATCAGCAGGTCGATATCGGAGTGGGGATGGAGTTCGCCGCGGCCATAGCCGCCTACCGCGATCAGGGTGAGCTCGGTCCTGTCGAAGCCGAACTTGTGCCAGAGCCTGGTCAGCAGCGCGTCCATGTATTCGGAGCGGGTGGCCACTAGTTCGATGATGTTGTCACCGGCGTCGAAGCGCTCGTGCAGCCAGGCGAGAAAGCGGCTCAGGTACTCCTTGCAGTTGTCACGGGTGAGCTGATCGTCTGGGAGCAGATGGGGAGAAAGCAGGCTGGCATCCATGGCATGTCACACTCTCGGTCGGGCCGGGTAAAGAGCAACCCCGGCGCGCGGCCGGGGTTGAATGTCAAACGTGGCGGATAAAACGCTCGATAGTGTCGTCGGGGCGCAGGGTCAGGACCTCGCAGCCATCCTCGGTCACCAGCAGGGTGTGCTCCCACTGGGCGGAGTCGCCGCCGTCCTTGGTGGTGACGGTCCAGCCATCCTTCGGATTGACCTTGCAGTGGTACTTCTTGCTGTTGACCATGGGCTCGATGGTGAAGCACATGCCTGCTTTCAGCTCCAGCTTGCCGCCGTTGCGGTAGTGGAGGATCTGCGGCTCTTCGTGGAACTCGGCACCGATGCCATGGCCGCAGTAGTCGCGTACCACGGAGAAGCCGGCCTGCTCGACGATGGGCTGGATGACGGCGCCGATCTCGGTGATGCACATGCCCGGGCGCACCCGCTTGATGGCGGCATAGAGGCTATCTTGGGCCACCTTGCAGAGCTGGCGGCGCAGGGGGGTGGTCTGGCCCACGATGAACATGGCGGAGGTATCGCCGTGATAGCCATCCTTGATGACGGTGATGTCCAGATTGATGATGTCCCCTTCCCGCAGCTTCTTGTGGTTCGGGATGCCATGGCAGATGACATCGTTCACCGAGGTGCAAATGGACTTGGGGAAGCCGTGGTAATTGAGCGGCGCGGGGATGGCCTGCTGCACGTCGACGATGTAGTCGTGGCAGAGGGTATTCAGTTCGTCTGTGGTGACGCCCGCCTTGACGTGGGGGGCGATCATGACCAGCACGTCGGCGGCCAGCTGGCCGGCGACACGCATTTTTTCAATCTCTTCCGGTGTCTTGATTTTAATGGACATGGGATCTCTCTTGGGGCCTGATTGCGCATCCTGCCGATGCCCAACAACCAGGTAATGAAAAATAGATGCGTTTGCAATCAGGGCGAAATTTTATCCCCAACCCCCGTTTACTTCCAGTGTGATCGTCATCGCAACGTCATCAGGCGGTCGCACCATGGTCCGGGATCCATTTTTAGCACCCGGGCTGGTGGTGTCATGACCAAAGTTATGGTATAAAGCGCGCCGGAATGGGGAACTCGTGTCCTCATGCCATCACCCTTACTCAACAACACACACACATCGACACATATGCCGGGGTGCCTTAACGGGTCGGTTATATGGGATGTGTGGAGGCCTAACCCCAATACAGAGGTATAAAATGGCTAAAGTTTCTATGCGCGACATGCTGCAAGCCGGCGTTCACTTCGGTCACCAGACTCGTTACTGGAACCCGAAAATGAAGTCCTACATCTTCGGCGCCCGCAGCAAAGTTCACATCATCAACCTGGAAAAAACCGTTCCGATGTTTGACGATGCCATGAACTTCATCAGCTCCGTAGCTGCCAAGAAAGGCAAGGTACTGTTCGTAGGTACCAAGCGTGCCGCGTCTGAAGCCGTCAAAGAAGCCGCTGAGCGTTGCGACCAGTTCTATGTTAACCACCGCTGGCTGGGCGGCATGCTGACCAACTGGAAAACCGTTCGTCAGTCCATCAAGCGCCTGAAAGATCTGGAAACCCAGAGCGAAGACGGTACCTTCGACAAGCTGACCAAGAAAGAGGCGCTGATGCGTACTCGCGAAATGGAAAAGCTGGAGAAGAGCCTGGGTGGTATCAAGAACATGGGCGGCCTGCCTGACGTTCTGTTCGTTGTCGATGCCGACCACGAGCACATCGCTATCAAAGAAGCCAACAACCTGGGTATCCCGGTAGTTTCCATCGTTGATACCAACTCCAACCCGGACGGCGTTGACTATGTCATCCCGGGTAACGACGACGCTATCCGTGCCGTACAGCTGTACCTGAACGCTGCTGCTGACACCGTTCTGGAAGCCCGCGAGCAGGACATCGTTGTTCAAGCCGAACAAGATGGCTTCGTTGAAGCTGAGTAATTGATAAGGACTGAAAAGCCCTTATTAACCAAGCTGATGTAATTGGTTAGCAGGGGCCCTTGTGGCCCCTGTTTCTTGTCAATTCAAGACCGAGGATACTGGACATGGCAAACATTTCTGCCGCCCTGGTAAAAGAACTGCGCGAGCGCACCGCCGCTGGCATGATGGATTGCAAAAAAGCGCTGGAAGAAGCCAACGGTGATATCGAGCTGGCTATCGAGAACATGCGTAAATCCGGTCAGGCCAAGGCCGCCAAGAAAGCTGGCCGTATCGCCGCTGAAGGTGTGATCTTCGCCCGTACCGAAGGCAACGTTGCCGTCATGATCGAGCTGAACTGCGAGACTGACTTCGTTTCCAAGGATGCCGGTTTCCTGGCCATGGGTCAGAAGATCGTCGAGATCGCTGCTACCCAGAAAATCGCTGACGTTGACGCGCTGAAAGCCGCCGATTTCGGCAACGGCGAGTCCGTCGAGCTGACCATCACCAACCTGATCGCCAAGATCGGTGAGAACATGAACCTGCGTCGCGTGATGCTGGTTGAAGGTGACAACCTGGGCACCTACGTTCACGGCTCCCGCATCGGTGTTATCACCAAGCTGGTTGGCGGTACCGACGAGCTGGCCAAAGATCTGGCCATGCACGTTGCTGCCAACAGCCCGCAATTCGTCAAACCGGAAGACGTGTCTGCCGAAGTCGTTGCCAAAGAGCGCGAAATCCAGATCGACATCGCCATCAACTCCGGCAAGCCGAAAGAGATCGCCGAGAAGATGGTTGAAGGCCGCATGAAGAAGTTCACCGGTGAGGTTTCCCTGACTGGTCAACCGTTCGTGAAAGATCCTTCCATGACCGTTGCCGAGCTGCTGAAGAAAGAAGGCGCTGACGTTGTTTCCTTCACCCGTTTCGAAGTGGGCGAAGGCATCGAGAAGCAAGAGACCGACTTCGCTGCTGAAGTAGCAGCCCAGATCGCGGCCGCTCAGAAGGCCTAATCGAACCGGTTTTTCCGTTTCCCCAGACCGCGACTTATGTCGCGGTCTTTATATGACCAGGAATCAGTGACATGAGTACCAATCCCAAGCCTGCATACAGACGTGTTCTTCTGAAGTTGAGTGGTGAAGCCCTGCAAGGATCCGAGGGTTTCGGCATTGATCCGGCGGTGCTGGAACGGATGGCCCAAGAGATCAAAGAGCTGGTTGAGCTGGGTGTTCAGGTCGGTCTGGTCATCGGTGGCGGCAACCTGTTCCGTGGTGCCGGCCTTGCCAAGGCAGGCATGAATCGCGTGGTGGGTGACCACATGGGCATGCTGGCGACCGTCATGAACGGCCTGGCCATGCGTGATGCCCTGCATCGTGCTTATGTGAATGCCCGCCTGATGTCGGCCATCTCCCTGCAAGGGGTCTGCGACTCCTACAGCTGGGCCGAAGCCATCAGCCAGCTGCGCGCCGGCAAGGTGGTGATCTTCTCTGCCGGTACCGGCAACCCCTTCTTTACCACCGACTCGGCAGCCTGCCTGCGCGGTATCGAGATCGAAGCCGACGTCGTGCTGAAAGCCACCAAGGTCGATGGCGTGTTCACCGATGACCCGGTCAAGAACCCGGATGCCGTGCTCTATCAGGAACTGAGTTATGATGAAGTTCTTGAAAAAGAACTCAAAGTGATGGATCTTGCTGCTTTTACCCTGGCCCGCGACCACGATCTGCCGATCCGGGTGTTCAACATGAACAAACCGGGCGCGCTGCGCCGCGTGATCATGGGTGAGCCGGAAGGTACCCTGATCCACCAGGCCAGCAAGTAAGGCAAGTGTGAGCCCCTGGCTCGCTTGTCCATTACGCCAGTCAACAAGATAGATACGAGCCGCCCGTCGGCTCGTTCGCCAAAAGGAAAACCACTGTGATCAACGAGATTAAAAACGACGCCAAGGACCGCATGGGCAAAAGCGTAGAGTCGCTGAAGACCCAGATGTCCAAGATCCGTACCGGCCGTGCTCACCCGAGCCTGCTCGACGGCATCCAGGTGGAGTATTACGGTGCTGCCACTCCTCTGAAGCAGTTGGCCAACGTGGTGGCAGAAGATGCCCGTACTCTCTCCATCTCCATCTTCGATCGCTCCATGATCCAGGCGGTGGAAAAAGCCATCCTGACCTCCGATCTGGGCCTGAACCCGTCCAGCAACGGCCAGACTCTGCGCGTGCCGCTGCCGCCGCTGACCGAAGAGCGTCGCCGTGATCTGACCAAGATCGTCCGTGCCGAAGCCGAAGGTGCCCGGGTTGCCATTCGCAACATCCGTCGCGATGCCAACGCCGATCTGAAAGCCCTGCTGAAAGAGAAAGAGATCTCCGAAGACGACGACCGTCGCGCCCAGGAAGAGATCCAGAAGCTGACCGATACCTTCATCAAGCTGGTGGATGACGCCCTGGTTGTGAAGGAAAAGGAGCTAATGGAAATCTAAGCCTCCGACAGGTATATTACGAGCGCCGTGTAGTGCCCCTGCACGGCGCTTTTGTCTTTGTGGGAGAAATGAATGTCGCTTTTGGCAGCGCTAGGCGATAGCGCCAGCTCGTCCTTGCCCCGTCACGTCGCCATCATCATGGATGGCAATGGTCGCTGGGCCCAGAACCGCGGCAAGATGCGGGTTTCCGGGCACAAGGCGGGCGTGAAATCCGTGCGTGAGGCCGTGGCCTTTGCCGCCCGTGCCAAGATGGAGGCGCTGACCCTGTTTGCGTTTTCCAGCGAGAACTGGCGCCGTCCGGAAGGGGAAGTCAACGCCCTGATGGAATTGTTCATGACGGTGCTGGGTCGCGAGGTGAGCAAGTTGCACAGCAACGGCATTCGCCTTCGGGTGATTGGCGACACTGCCCGCTTCAGCGAGCGGCTGCAGGCCAAAATCGCCAAGGCCGAGGCCCTGACCGCCAACAATCAGGGATTGACCCTCAATATCGCCGCCAACTATGGCGGTCAGTGGGACATCGCCCAGGCGGCCCGGACCCTGGCACGGGCCGTGGCGGCGGGTGAACTCGATGCCGAGGCGGTCGATGAGGCGGCATTGGGTCGTCATGTCTGCATGGCTGATCTTCCCCCCGTGGATCTGCTGATCCGCACCGGCGGGGATCATCGCATCAGCAACTTTGTCCTGTGGCAGCTCGCCTATGCCGAACTCTATTTTACCCCGGTCCTGTGGCCCGATTTTGACGAGGCCGAGTTCAGTGGGGCAGTTGCCTCCTTCGTTGCTCGCGAGCGTCGCTTCGGGTGTACGGGTGAACAGATCCGGGAATTGATCGCCGCGCAACAGACCGGCTAAACCCCGCTCCCAAGAGAGAGGTTTCTTTTGCTAAAACAACGAATTATTACCGCATTACTGTTAGTACCCCTGGTGTTGGGGGCGCTGTTTTTTCTGCCGTTGAAATTCTTTGCCCTGCTCGCCGCCCTGGTCTTTCTGCTGGCCAGCCGTGAGTGGAGTGCCTTCGTCACTGCCCAGCCGCAACAGTGGTTGCCGCTGGTGTTCTGTCTGCTGCTGGGGGCCAGCCTGTTCTGGGTGCCCGTGGAGCAACTCTGGATCCCCCAACTGCATCCGCTGGTGATGGGCGTGCTCTGGACCGCCGTCAGCTGGTGGCTGCTGGGGCTGCTGCTGGTGCTGCGCTACCCGCAAAGCGCCAGGCTGTGGCGTGAATCCATCTGGCTCAAATCCCTGTTCGGTCTGGTGACCCTGGTGCCCTTCTTCTGGTCCCTGGTTGCCATTCGCGGTTACAACTTCTACCACGATCCCATGATGGGGGCCTGGATCCTGCTGTTCGTGATGGGACTGGTCTGGGCGGCAGATTCTGGCGCGTATTTTTTCGGCAAGGCGTTCGGCAAACACAAGCTGGCGCCGGCCGTGAGCCCGGGGAAAACCATCGAAGGCATGCTGGGCGGCCTCTTTACCGCCAGCCTGCTGGCCATCGGCGTGACCTGGTTCATGGGCTTCGTGCCTGCCAAGATGGGCACCGTGCTGCTCTGTTCCCTGCTGGCGGTGCTGGCCTCCGTGCTCGGCGATCTGGCCGAGAGCATGTTCAAGCGGGAAGCCGGCATCAAGGATTCCGGCACCCTGTTGCCGGGCCATGGGGGCATTCTCGATCGCATCGACAGCCTGACGGCGGCGCTGCCCGTCTTCCTGCTCAGCTACCTGTTGCTCGGTCCGGAGTTTTGATGTTTCGCGCACTGATGATCCCGGGAGCGTCCCGCTCCATCAGTCTGTTACCCAATCAGGAGTCTTGATGCAAAACCTGGTGATCCTGGGAGCGTCAGGCTCCATCGGTCAGAGCACCCTCAAGGTACTGCGCCACAACCCCGGGCGCTGGCAGGTACTGGCGCTGACCGCTGCCCGCAGCGTGGACGCCATGCTGCGCGACTGTCTCGAATTCTCCCCCCGGTTCGCTGTCATGGTGGACGAAGGCGCCGCCAGTGATCTGGCGGGTCGGCTCAAGGCTCACGGCAGCACCACCCGGGTGTTGTCCGGTCAGGCAGCCCTGTGCGACGTGGCTGCTCACCCCGATGCCCACAGCGTGATGGCGGCCATTGTCGGTGCGGCGGGTCTGGCACCCACCATGGCTGCCGTGCGCGCCGGCAAGCGCATTCTGCTGGCCAACAAGGAAGCGCTGGTGATGTCCGGCGCCTTCTTCATGGAGGCGGTGCGCGAGCACGGCGCCGAGCTGCTGCCCATCGACAGCGAACACAACGCCATCTTCCAGTGCCTGCCGGTCGACGTGCAGCGCCAGCCCGGTTTCTGCGATCTGGCCGGGGCGGGGATCAGCAAGATCCTGCTGACCGGCTCCGGCGGACCTTTCCGCTATGCCGATGTGGGTGAACTGCACCATGTCACCCCGGCGCAAGCCATTGCCCATCCCAACTGGTCCATGGGGGCCAAGATCTCGGTGGACTCCGCCACCATGATGAACAAGGGGCTGGAGTACATCGAGGCGCGCTGGCTGTTCAATGCGGCCCCCGAGCAGATCCAGGTGGTGATCCACCCCCAGTCCGTCATTCACTCCATGGTGCAGTACAAGGATGGCTCCGTGCTGGCCCAGCTCGGCAACCCGGACATGTGCACCCCCATTGCCCACGCTCTGGCCTATCCGGAACGGATCGAGTCCGGTGTGGAACCTTTGGATTTCTTCAGTGTCGGAGAGTTCAGCTTTATCCGGCCCGACTATGAGCGCTATCCCTGTCTGGCGCTGGCCATGAGGGCGTGCCAGCAGGGGCAGGGGGCGACCACCTCCCTCAATGCCGCCAACGAGGAGGCCGTCGCGGCTTTTCTTGCAGAGCGGATCGGATTTATGGATATTGCCAGAGTCAACGAATCCGTCATGGCCGAGCTGGGCAGCAGTGCTGCCGGCTCTCTGGCGGATCTCATCGCCCTGGACGGTACGGCCCGAGCCCGTGCCCAGCAACTGATAAAGGAGCTTGCCGTATGAACGGACTGTGGTGGCAGCCAGCCCCTCTCCATGCTCTCGAGCGCAGGACTGGACATGACCGCGAGGTACGCGGCTGATGGGCGGGCTTCTGTGGAATATCGGCGCCTTCATCGTGGCCCTCGGGCTGCTGGTGGCGGTGCATGAATTTGGCCACTTCTGGGTGGCTCGTCGTTGCGGCGTCAAGGTGGAGCGCTTCTCCATCGGCTTTGGCAAGGCCATCTGGCGTCGCCTTGGCAAGGATGGCACCGAATACGTGCTGGCCCTGATCCCCCTTGGCGGTTACGTCAAGATGCTGGATGGCCGGGTCGATGAACTCAAACCCGGGGAGGAGGCGCAGGCCTTCAACCACAAGAGCGTCTGGGCCCGGATGGCCATCGTCGCGGCCGGCCCCATGGCGAACTTCGTGTTCGCCCTGTTCGCCTTCTGGCTGATGTTCATGATAGGGGTGCCGAGCGTCAAACCCGTGGTGGGCGAGGTGCGTCCCGCCTCCATCGTGGCAGAGGCCGGCATCCTGCCAGGCATGGAGATCGTCGGCGTCGGCGGCGAGGAGACCGGTGACTGGGAGAGCGTCACCTACGCCCTCATCAGCCACCTTGGTGATGACTCGGTCAAGCTCAAGCTCAAGGCGGCCAATACCAGCTATGCAGTGGACAAGACCCTGCAGCTGGCAGGCTGGAAGTTTGACCCCGACAAGGAGTCTCCCATTGGCAGCCTCGGGATAGTGCCCCTCGGTGGCAAGGTGCTGCCCGTGGTGGAGGCCGTGGTGCCATCGAGCGCCAGCGAGAAGGCTGGCCTTCAGATAGGGGATCGCATCAAGGGGGTCGATGGAGAGGCCATCACCGAATGGGCCCAGTTTGTCGAGCGTGTCCAGCAGTCACCGGCGCAGCCGCTGCAGGTGACGGTGGAGCGCGGGGGCAGCGAGATGACCCTGACCCTGACCCCGGACGGGAAGAAAGTGAAGGGCCAGCTGGTCGGTTTTGTGGGCTTGTCGCCGCAACTGGTTCCATTACCGGATGAGTATCGAACTCTGTTACAGTATGGGCCTTTGCAAGCCCTGTGGCATGGGGTCCAGAAGACCTGGAGCCTGATCACCCTGACCTTCGACATGATAGGCAAGCTGATCGGTGGCATCGTCTCTTTGGACAACCTGAGCGGCCCCATCTCCATCGCCAAGGGGGCCGGCAGCAGCGCCGATTACGGGTTGGTCTATTTCCTCGGATTCCTGGCGCTCATCAGCGTCAACCTGGGGATCATCAACCTGTTCCCCCTGCCGGTGCTCGATGGCGGCCATCTGGTCTATTTCCTCATCGAGGCGATCACCGGCAAGCCGGTATCGGAAAAAATTCAGGAAGTTGGGTTCAGGATAGGCGCCGCCATTCTGATGTTACTGATGGGCATTGCGCTGTTTAATGATTTCGCTCGCCTCTGAGGCCAGAGCATCAACAAGGACACATAAGAACAAAATGGCTGTTAAAAAAGCATTGGTGTTGAGTTGCCTGCTGGGGGCCAGCTTCCTGGCTCAGGCTGCCCCGGCCTCTTTTGTGGTGCAAGACATTCAGGTCGAGGGCCTGCAGCGGGTGACCCTGGGTGCCGCCCTGTTGAATCTGCCGGTGCGGGTCGGTGATTCCGTCGACTCCGTGTCCTTGGCGAACGCCATCAAGAAGCTCTATGCCTCCGGCAACTTCGAGGACGTCAAGGTCTATCGCGACGGTCAGGTGCTGCAAGTGGTGGTCAAGGAGCGCCCGACCATCTCCAGCATCGAGTTCTCCGGCAACAAGGATATCAAGGAAGAGCAACTGACCCAGAGCCTGGAATCCTCCGGGATCCGCGTGGGTGATCCGCTGGATCGCACTGTGCTGAGCTCCCTCGAGAAAGGGCTGGAAGATTTCTACTACGGCGTGGGCAAGTACTCCGCCAAGGTCAAGGCCATCGTCACCCCGCTGCCGCGCAACCGGGTCGACCTCAAGTTCACCTTCGTGGAAGGGGAAGCGGCCAAGATCCAGCAGATCAACATCGTCGGCAACAACGTCTTCCCGGAAGAGAAGCTGCTGGCCCAGCTCTCCCTCAAGGACGACGTGCCCTGGTGGAACTTCACCGGCGATCAGCGCTACCAGAAGCAGAAGCTGGCCGGTGACATCGAAGTGCTGCGCTCCTACTACATGGACCGCGGCTACATCCGCTTCACCCAGGAGTCCACCCAGGTCTCCATGACCCCGGACAAGAAGGGGGTCTATGTCACCCTCAACGTCAAGGAAGGGGAGCAGTACAAGGTTTCCGGTATCCAGCTCAAGGGCGACCTCATCGACCGCGGCGGCGAAATGAAGGGCCTCATCCCCATCGAGGCGGGCAGCGTCTACTCCGCCAGCCAGGTGACCCATACCGAAGAGGTGCTCTCCAAGTTCCTCGGCCGTTACGGCTACGCCTATCCGAAAGTGGTCACCTTCCCCCAGATCAACGACCAGACCAAGGAAGTGGAGCTCATCGTCAACGTGGAGCCGGGTCCCCGGGTCTATGTGCGCAACATCAACTTCAGCGGCAACGTCACCACCAAGGACGAAGTGCTACGTCGCGAGATGCGCCAGATGGAGGGCACCTGGCTCTCCTCCGACAACGTCGAGCAGTCCAAGACCCGTCTGAACCGCCTCGGCTTCTTCGAGACCGCGGAAGTGGACACCAAGCGGGTGCCGGGCAGCGATGACCAGGTCGATCTGGACTTCAAGGTCAAGGAGCAGCCGGCGGGGTCCATCAACGCCGGTATCGGCTACGGCACCGAGTCGGGTCTGAGCCTGCAGGCGGGTCTGCAGCAGGACAACTTCATGGGGACCGGCAAGAAGATCGGCATCAACGCCAGCACCAACGACTACTCCAAGAGCGTCGACCTGAGCTATAACGACCCCTACTTCACCGTGGACGGGGTGAGCCTGGGCGGCCGTCTCTACTACAACAAGTTCAGTGCGGCCGACGCCAACATCGTGGACTACGAGAACACCACCGTCGGTTTCCGTCTCTCCAGCGGCTTCCCGGTCAACGAGAACAACCGTCTCGACTTCAGCCTGGGCTACGAGAACAACAAACTCTCCCAGCCCAACCCCTATGTACAGGTGGACGAGTTCTGGAAGGTCTACAACGGCAATCTGGATGGCGACAACCGCATGGTGTTCAACACCGTGGACGTCACCGCCGGCTGGACCCGCTCCACCCTCAACAAGGGTCAGTTCCCGACCGCGGGGGACCGCCAGCGGGTGAACGCCAAGGTGACTGTGCCCGGCATGGATCTGCAGTACTTCAAGCTCAACGCCGAAGATGCTCACTACTTCCCGTTTGATGCCGACCACAAGTGGGTCATGCTGGCCAAGGCCCGCGCCTCCTACGGCGACGGCTACGGCAGCAATGGCGATTACGAGCACGTCCTGCCGTTCTTCGAGAACTACTACGCCGGTGGCTTCGACACCCTGCGTGGCTTCAAGAGCAACACCGTGGGTCCGAAGGCACTCTACTACTACAACCTGGGCGGCAACGACGTCATCCAGGGCACTGACAGCTCGGTCGGGGGCAACGCCCTGGCGGTGGCCTCGCTGGAAATGATCGTGCCGACGCCCTTTGCCTCCGAGACCTATCAGCCCCAGCTGCGGACCAGTTTCTTCATCGACGCCGGTTCCGTGTGGGATACCCACTTCGACTACAGCCAGTATCAGAACCGTTGCTTCAGTGGTTGCAACTATCTGATGGACTACTCCGACCCGAGCAACATCCGGATGTCGACCGGTCTGTCGCTGCAGTGGCTCTCTCCCATGGGCCCGCTGGTGTTCGTGCTGGCAAGACCAATCAAGAAATACGAAGGGGACGACACCGAAGTCTTCTCCTTCAACATCGGCCGTACCTTCTAAGGGGAGCGGACGCCCCCCGCCATGGCGGGGGAAGCATGATGGGTCGCGCGTTTGCGTGCCTCACCAGGTAACAAGACGATCTCGTGGATCGCTTGCACAATCAGGTAAATCAGGTAGCCCTCGACCGAGGGACCAAGGAGTAAGTGTGAATAAAGCGTTGAAAGTAGCTGGTTTGAGCTTTGCACTGATGGCTGCCGGCATGGGTTCTGCCTTCGCTGAGACCAAGATTGCCGTGGTCGACATGGGCGAAGTCTTCCAAAAGCTGCCCCAGCGTGAAGCCGTTGCCAAGAAGCTGAAGGGCGAGTTCGAGCCGCGCATGCGTGAACTGCAGAAGCTGGAGTCTGACGGTCAGGCACTGGTCGAGAAGTTCAAGAAGGACGAAGCCTTCATGAGCGCCGAACAGAAGAAGCAGAGCCAGGAGAAGCTGGCCAAGCTGCAGATGGAATTCAACCAGAAGCGTCAGGCGTTTGAACAGGACAACGGTCGCCGTCAGTCCGAAGAGCGCAACAAGATCCTGACCAAGGTGCAGGCTGCCATTGACGCCATCGCCAAGAGCAATGGCTACGATCTGGTGCTGGAGCGCAACGCTGCCCCTTATGCAGCCAGCAAGCTGGACATCTCCGGCCAGGTTATTTCTCAGGTTAGCAAGAGCAACTAATTGATGGCATTCACTCTCGCACAGCTGGCCCAGCAACTGGGGGCCGAGGTCCATGGGGATGGGACCCGGGAAATTCGCAAGGTCGCGACACTGGAAAAAGCCGGGGAGGGGGAGATAGCCTTCCTGTCCAACAAGAAGTACCGGCATTTTCTGGAGCAGAGCAAGGCCACTGCCGTGCTCATCACCGAGGCAGACCTGCCGTTTTGCCCCACCAACGCCCTGGTGCTAAAGGACCCCTACGTGGGCTTTGCACGGGTTGCCCAACTGCTGGACACCACCCCGCAGCCGGCCATGGATATCCATCCGAGCGCCGTCATCGCGGCTGACGTGCAACTGGGCGAGAGAGTGGCCATCGGTGCCAATGCGGTGATCGAATCCGGCGTCGTGCTGGGTGACGATGTGCGCATCGGCCCGGGCTGTTTCGTTGGCAAGGATACCCGACTGGGAGCGCGCTCCCGGTTGTGGGCCAACGTCACCCTCTATCACAACGTGACCCTGGGCACGGACTGTCTGGTACAGGCCGGCACCGTGATCGGGGCAGACGGTTTCGGTTATGCCAACGAGCGCGGCGAATGGATCAAGATCCCCCAGCTTGGTGGCGTGACCATCGGCAACCGGGTCGAGATCGGTGCCTGCACCACCATCGACCGCGGTGCGCTGGAAGATACCCGCATCGCTGACAACGTCATCATCGACAACCAGTGCCAGATCGCCCACAACGTCGAGATCGGCTACGGCACTGCCGTGGCGGGCTCCACCGTGATGGCCGGTAGTCTCAAGGTCGGCAAATACTGTATCATTGGTGGTGCCTCCGTCTTTAACGGGCACATGGAGATCTGCGACCAGGCCACCGTCACCGGCATGGCCATGGTGATGCGTCCCATCACCGAGCCCGGTATCTACTCTTCCGGCATCCCCCTGCAAACCAATAAAGAGTGGCGCAAGACTGCCGCCCGGGTGATGCGTATCGAAGAGATGCACAAGCGGTTGAGCAAGCTTGAGAAAAAGCTGGATCAAGAATAATCACGATTGGTATAGGGTACTGTTTTGACTACTGAAAAGAAGAGCCTGGGCATCCAGGAAATCATGGATCTGCTGCCCCACCGTTATCCGTTCCTGATGGTGGACAAGGTGGAAAACTACGAGATCAGCGATGAGCGCAAGACCCTGCGCGCCATCAAGAACGTCTCGTTCAACGAGCCGATCTTCCAGGGCCACTTCCCGGCCAAGCCGGTCTTCCCCGGCGTGCTGATCCTGGAAGCCATGGCCCAGGCCACCGGTATCCTGGCCTTCACCATGGTGGGCAAGCCGTCACCCAACGAGCTCTATTACTTTGCCTCCATCGACAATGCCCGCTTCAAGCGCCCGGTGGGCCCCGGCGATCAGCTGGTGCTGGATGTGGAGTTCCTGAAGGAGCGTCGCGGCATCGCCAAGTTCACCGGTGTCGCCACCGTCGACGGTGAAGTGGTCTGTACTGCCGAACTGATGTGCGCCAAGCGCGAGGTATAACCGTGATCGATCAGACTGCCATCATCCACGACACCGCCATCGTCCATGAGTCTGCCGTCATCGGCAAAGGGGTTGAAATCGGCCCCTTCACCGTCATCGGCGCCGAGGTGGAAATCGGTGACAACACCTGGGTGAGCTCCCACGTGGTGATCAAGGGCCCGACCAAGATCGGTCGCGGCAACAAGATCTTCCAGCACACCTCCATCGGTGAGGATTGCCAGGACAAGAAGTACGCCGGCGAGCGCACCTTCCTCGAGATCGGCGACAACAACGTGTTTCGCGAGAACTGCACCGTGCACCGCGGTACCACCCAGGACCAGAGCCTGACCAAGGTGGGTAGCGGCAACCTGTTCATGGTCAACGTTCACGTGGCCCACGACTGCATCATCGGTGACAACTGCATCTTCGCCAACAACGCCACCCTGGCGGGCCATGTGCACATCGGTGACTTCGTGATCTTCGGCGGTCTGTCTGCCATTCACCAGTTCGGCCGCGTCGGCTCCCACGCCTTCGTCGGCGGCTGCGCTGCCCTGAACAAGGACGTGCCGCCCTACGTGATGGCCGCCGGCAACTACGCCAAGCCGTTCGGGGTCAACTCCGAAGGCCTACGTCGTCGTGGCTTCAGCGCCGAGGCGATCTCCGCCGTCAAGCGCGCCTACAAGGAGATCTTCCGCTCCGGCAAGACCATTGAAGAGGTGTTGCCCGTGCTGAGCGAGATGGCCCAGAGCGAACCGGCCATCCAGCTCTATGTGGATTTCCTCAAGGACAACGAGCGCGGGATCATCCGTGCCTGATCCCATTCGCATCGGCATCGTCGCCGGAGAGACCTCCGGCGACATCCTGGCCGCAGGGCTGGTGCGCGAACTGCAAGCCCGCTACCCGGATGCGCAGTTCGAAGGGATCGCCGGGCCGCGGATGCAGGCTCTCGGCGTGAAGGCGCTGTTCGAGATGGAGGAGCTCTCCGTCATGGGCATCACCGAGGTGCTGGGCCGTCTGCCCCGCATCCTCCAGGTGCGCCGCGAACTGCTGCGCCACTTCATCGCCAATCCCCCCGACATCTTCGTCGGTGTGGATGCACCGGATTTCAATATCGGGGTGGAGCTGAAACTGCGCCGCGCCGGTATCAAGACGGTCCACTATGTCAGTCCCTCCGTCTGGGCCTGGCGTCAGGGCCGCATTCACAAGATCAAGGCGGCCACCGACATGGTGCTCGCCTTCCTGCCGTTCGAGAAAGCCTTCTACGACCGTTTCGATGCCCCCTGTCGCTTCGTCGGCCATACCATGGCGGACGACATTCCCCTGGTGCCGGATCAAGGGGCGGTGCGCGAGGCCCTTGGCATCGATCCCGCCCGTCGCTGGCTGGCGGTACTGCCGGGGAGTCGCACGGCGGAAGTGGGCTTCATGGCGCCGGTCTTCCTCGAGGCGTGCAAGCACCTGACGGTGCACAACCCGGATCTCGGTTTCATCGTGCCTCTGGTCAACCAGAAACGGCGCGAGCAGTTCCTCGCCATCAAGGCCGAGGTGGCTCCGGAGCTCGACATTGTGCTGCTGGACGGCCAGGGCCGCGAGGCCATGATTGCCGCCGACGTGGTGATGCTCGCCTCCGGCACCGCGGCCCTCGAGGCCATGCTGGTGAAAAAGCCCATGGTGGTCGGTTACAAGCTCAAATCCTTCAGCTACTTGCTGGCCCAGTGGCTGGTGAAGACGGATTATGTCTCCCTGCCGAACCTGCTGGCGGACAAGATGCTGGTGCCCGAGCTCATCCAGCACGAGTGCACCCCGGCCAACCTGGTGGAAGAGGTGAGCAAGCTGCTGGACCATGACAACAGCGAGCTCATCGCCACCTTCACCCGGTTGCACGAGAAGATCCGCTGCAATGCGGATGTGCAGGCAGCGGAAGCGGTTGCCGCGCTGCTGGAACGCTAGTGGGCCCTGCCTGTGTGTCAGGCGTGATGTTGTGCTGATACTGGCCCTGCGGGGCCGGTTTTGATTCAAGGCTATGAGATGACAATCGATATTCCCGAAGACAAGCTGATTGCCGGAGTGGACGAGGTGGGTCGCGGCCCCCTGGTGGGTGACGTGGTCACCGCCGCGGTGATCCTGGATCCTGCCAATCCCATCCTTGGCCTCGCCGACTCCAAGAAGCTCTCCGAGAAGAAGCGCCTCGCCCTGTTTGGCGAGATCAAAGAGAAGGCGCTGGCCTATGCCATCGGCCGCGCCAGCCCGGCGGAAATCGACGAACTCAACATCCTGCACGCCACCATGCTGGCGATGCAGCGCGCCGTGGCGGGGCTCAAGGTGACGCCCGAGCTGGTCTTCATCGACGGCAACCGCTGCCCCAGATTGCCGATGGAGGCCCGCGCCGTGGTCAAGGGGGACAGCCTGGTGGCCGCCATCAGCGCCGCCTCCATCCTCGCCAAGGTGACCCGGGACGCCGAGATGACCGAGCTGGACAGCCGCCATCCCGAGTACGGTTTCGCCCGCCACAAGGGCTACCCGACGGCGGAGCACCTCGCCATTCTGGCCGAACGGGGCCCGCTGCTCGAATACCGTCAGAGCTTCAAGCCGGTGCGCCGCGCCCTGGGGATCGAATAACCGATGCCGATCTGTCTGAACGATTTCTGCTTGCGCAATGAGAGGGCGTGACCATGGCTGATCCCCGTTTCATCCACCTGAGGGTGCACTCCGACTTCTCCATGGTCGACGGCCTGCAGAAGATCGGTCCCATCGTCTCCGCTGCCGCCGCCAACAACATGCCGGCCCTGGCCCTGACGGACCAGATGAACATGTGCGGCCTGGTGCGCTTCTACGGCTCTGCCCACGGCAAGGGGATCAAGCCCCTGGTCGGGGCGGATTTCTGGGTGCAGAGCGACGAGCTTGGGGACGAGCAGTTTCGCCTCACCCTGCTCGCCATGGACAACGACGGCTACCAGAACATCACCCTGCTCATCTCCCGCGGCTATCAGCGCGGTCATGTGCAGGGGCGCCCCGTCATCGACAAGGCCTGGCTTGGCGAACATGCCAAGGGGGTGATCGTCCTCTCCGGCGGGCGCGAGGGGGATGTGGGCAAGTTCCTGCTCAAGGGCAACCGCCAGATGGTGGAGCATTGCCTCGCCTTCTACCAGACCCACTTCCCGGATGCCTACTACCTTGAGCTGCTGCGTACCGGCCGCCCGGACGAGGAGGTCTACCTCCACATGGCGGTGGCCATTGCCACCGAGTTCGAACTGCCGGTGGTGGCCACCAACGAGGTGGTGTTCCTCACCGCCGATGACTTCGATGCCCACGAGATCCGGGTCGCCATCCACGACGGCTACACCCTGATGGACAAGCGCCGACCGCGCCGCTACAGCCCCCAGCAGTACCTGCGCAGTCAGGAGGAGATGGCGGAGCTGTTTGCCGACATCCCGGAAGCCCTGGAAAACACGGTGGAGATCGCCAAGCGCTGCAACGTGACGGTGCGCCTTGGCGAGTATTTCCTGCCCAACTTCCCCACCGGCGACATGACCACCGAAGACTTCCTGGTCATGAAGTCGAAGGAAGGGCTGGAGGAGCGGCTGGCCTTCCTGTTCCCGGATCCGGCGGTGCGGGCCGAGCGCCGTCCCGAGTATGACGAGCGTCTCGACATCGAGCTCAAAGTGATCAACCAGATGGGCTTCCCGGGTTACTTCCTCATCGTGATGGAGTTTATCCAGTGGTCCAAGGACAACGGCATCCCCGTCGGTCCGGGCCGGGGCTCGGGGGCGGGGTCGCTGGTGGCCTACGCCCTCAAGATCACCGATCTCGATCCGCTGGAATTTGACCTGCTGTTCGAACGTTTCTTGAACCCCGAGCGGGTCTCCATGCCCGACTTCGACGTCGACTTCTGTATGGACAGGCGCGACGAGGTGATCGATCACGTCTCCGAGATGTATGGCCGGGAGGCGGTGTCCCAGATCATCACCTTCGGCAGCATGGCAGCCAAGGCGGTGGTGCGGGACGTCGGCCGGGTGCTGGGCCACGCCTACGGCTTTGTCGATCGCATCTCCAAGCTGATCCCGCCCGACCCCGGCATGACCCTCGCCAAGGCGTTCGAAGCCGAGCCCAAGTTGCCGGAGCTCTACGAGCAGGACGAGGAGGTCAAGGACCTCATCGACATGGCCCGCCGCCTGGAAGGGGTGGTGCGCAACGCCGGCAAGCACGCCGGTGGCGTGGTGATCGCGCCCACCAAGATCACCGACTTCGCGCCGCTCTATTGCGACGACGAGGGGCATCACCCGGTCACCCAGTTCGACAAGAACGACGTGGAGTATGCCGGGCTGGTGAAGTTCGACTTCCTGGGGCTGCGCACCCTCACCATCATCGACTGGGCGCTCGGCATGATAAACCCGCGCCTTGCCAAAGAGGGCAAGCCGCCGGTGGACATCGCCGCCATCCCCATCGACGACAAGAAGTCGTTCGCCCTCTTGCAGCGTTTCGAGACCACGGCGGTGTTCCAGCTCGAATCCCGCGGCATGAAGGATCTCATCAAGCGGCTGCAGCCCGACTGCTTCGAAGACATGATCGCGCTGGTGGCCCTGTTCCGCCCGGGCCCGCTCCAGTCGGGCATGGTGGACAACTTCATCGAGCGCAAGCACGGCAAGGAGGCCATCTCCTACCCGGACGAGAAGTGGCAGCACGAAAGCCTCAAACCCATACTCGAGCCCACCTACGGCATCATCCTCTACCAGGAGCAGGTGATGCAGATCGCCCAGACCCTGGCGGGGTATACCCTGGGTGGCGCGGACATGCTGCGCCGGGCCATGGGCAAGAAAAAACCCGAAGAGATGGCCAAGCAGCGGGCGGGCTTCGAGGAGGGGGCGGTCAAGAACGGCGTCGACGGCGAACTGGCGATGAAGATCTTCGATCTGGTGGAGAAGTTTGCGGGCTACGGCTTCAACAAGTCCCACTCCGCTGCCTATGCGCTGGTCTCCTACCAGACCCTCTGGCTCAAGACCCACTTCCCGGCGGAGTTCATGGCGGCGGTGATGACCGCGGACATGGACAACACCGACAAGATAGTGACCCTGGTGGACGAGTGTCAGCGCATGGGGCTGACCGTGATCCCGCCGGACGTCAACACCGGTCGCTACCGCTTCAGCGTCAACGAGGACGGCCACATCGTCTACGGCATCGGCGCGGTGAAGGGGGTAGGGGAAGGGCCCATCGAGGCGATCCTGGACGCGCGGGATCGGGACGGTCCGTTCCGCGACCTGTTCGATTTCTGCAACCGGGTGGACATCAAGAAGCTCAACAAGCGGGTGATGGAGAAGCTCATCCTCTCCGGCGCCATGGACAGGCTCGGCCCCCACCGCGCCGCCCTGATGGCGACCCTGGAGGAGGCGATGCGCGCCGCCGAGCAGCACGCCAAGGCCCAGGCGGTGGGGCAGGTCGACATGTTCGGTGTGCTCACCGAAGAGATCGACGACGTCAAGAAGGCGTTCGCCAACGTGCCGCACTGGCCTGACAAGGTGTGGCTGGAAGGGGAACGGGAGACCCTCGGGCTCTACCTCACCGGTCACCCCATCAACCAGTACAGCAGCGAGCTGCGGCGCTACACCTCGGGCCGACTGTGCGATCTGCATCCCACCTCCCGGGATACGGTGACCACGGCGGCGGGGTTGGTGATCGCGGCGCGCAGCATGGTGACCAAGCGCGGCAACAAGATGGGGATCTTCACCCTGGACGACAGATCCGGCCGTCTGGATGTGACCCTTTTCAGTGAAGCGCTGGAAAAATACGAAGAATTGATGCAAAAAGACCGTATTTTAGTGGTTTCTGGACAGGTCAGCTTTGATGACTTCTCCGGTGGCCTTAAAATGTCGGCCCGCGAGTTGCTGGATATCAACGATGCGAGGGAGCGTTTTGCCAGGGCAATCCGCATCTCCCTCGATGAACAACGCATTGACGAGCGCTTTTTCCCGCGTTTGTGCGAGATTTTGGAGCCCGCCCGTGCCGGAGTCTGTCCGGTTCAGGTAAACTATCGTCGCCCCGGTTCCCGGGTGCGATTGACGCTCGGTACCGAGTGGCGGGTGACGCCCACCGATCAACTGATAGATGACTTGCGAGTCCTGCTTGGACGAGAGCGGGTTGAATTGGTTTTTGATTAGAGGATCTATTGTCCCTATGAGTCTTTTTCTGGATTTTGAACAGCCGATCGCCGAGTTGCAGGCACAGATCGATGAACTGCGCCATGTGAGCGAGCACAACAGTGCCGTGGATCTCAGCGAAGACATTCGCCGGCTGGAGAAGAAAAACGAAGAGCTGACCAAGAAGATCTTCGGCGATCTGGGGGCCTGGCAGGTATCCCAGATGGCACGTCATCCCCAGCGCCCCTACACCCTCGACTACATCGAGCAGATCTTCACCGATTTCGACGAGCTGGCCGGGGATCGCGCCTATGCCGATGACAAGGCCATCGTCGGCGGCATCGCCCGTCTCGACGGCGAGCCCGTGATGATCATCGGTCACCAGAAGGGTCGCGAGACCAAGGAGAAGATCAAGCGCAACTTCGGCATGCCGCGTCCGGAAGGGTACCGCAAGGCCCTGCGCCTGATGGAGATGGCCGAGCGCTTCAAGATGCCGATCATCACCTTCATCGACACCCCGGGTGCCTACCCTGGCGTGGGTGCCGAGGAGCGTGGCCAGTCCGAAGCCATCGCCCGCAACCTGAAAGTCATGGCCGGCCTGACCGTGCCGGTGGTCTGCACCGTGATCGGTGAAGGCGGCTCCGGCGGCGCCCTCGCCATCGGCGTGGGCGATCGGGTCAACATGCTGCAATACTCCACCTACTCCGTCATCTCCCCGGAAGGGTGCGCCTCCATCCTGTGGAAGAGCGCCGAGAAGGCCTCGGTGGCGGCGGATGCCATGGGCATCACCGCCCAGCGCCTGAAGGAGCTGAAGCTCATCGACAACATCGTCGAGGAGCCCCTCGGCGGTGCCCACCGCGACGTGGAGAAGATGGCCAAGCACCTGAAAGCGCGCATCAAGCAGGATCTGGATGCCCTGCGCCCCCTCGACAGCGAGCAGCTGCTGGAGCAGCGCTACCAGCGTCTGCTGGGTTACGGCTACTGCTGATCTGCCGCTTCCAATAAAAAGTCCCCGCATGCGGCAATGCTGTTCACTTAAGAGAATTTGAGTTCCAGTCCACGTAGTATCAGGACAAAAAAGCGAGGGAGGCATGATGCCTCCCTCTTTCTATTGCAAGCCCCGCTGGATAAAGGCTGGAGGAAGATCGACTGGACACAGCCTTGCCCCCTCAACTCAAATCCAATTTATGAATAATCAGTCAAAAAAGTGCTTATCTGAACAGCATTGCCCGCATGCGGGGACTTTTTTTATGGGCGACGTTTGTGGGGGGACGCCGGGGCGGGCCTCAGGGGGCGGTCAGCGCCCGGTGCATACGGACGGAAGCACGCCCTCCGGCAGGGCTCAGGGCCCGCCACTCCCGCCACAGCAGCCAGCACAGGGGGGGCGTCAGCAGCAGCACGGTGGCGGGCTGTGCCATCAAGACCCCGTCGCGCCCCCACCAGAGGGGCAGCAGGAAGATGAGGGGCAGCAGCAGCACCGTCTTGGCCACGGAGATGGCGAGGGCCTGGCGGGTGCGGGCCATGGCCTGCAACAGCACGATGCCGAACATGACGATCCCCTCCAGGGGCAGGGCAGCGAGGTTGAGGGTCAGGCTGCTGATGGCGGCGGCGAGCAGCTCTGCGTCCTGATCCCCGGTGTAGAGCATGGCGACCGGCTGCGGCAGCAGCTGGACAATCAGCCAGACCCCCAGGCCATAGACCAGGGTGATCTTGAGACCCATCGCCATCAGGAACTGGAGGTCGCGATGGCGCCCGGCCCCGGCTGCCTGGCTCACCAGGGGCTGGATGCCAAACGCCAGTCCCTGCAGGATGACGATGAAGACCGCCTCCGTGTACCCCGCCACGGTGAAGCCCGCCAGATCCTTGACCGTGCCGTGCACCATCAGCTGGCTGTTGTGCAGCAGCAACAGCAGCCCCAGATTGAACTGGGCGATGAGGCTCGGCAGCCCGGTGAAGAGCAGGCCGGGCATGGCCGGGAAGCGGGGCACCAGCTGGCGCCAGGTCAGCCGCAACCGGGCGTGGCGGGTGAAGAAGTACCCCAGGCCGAGCAGGCTGACCACGGCCTCCGAGAGGAGGGTGGCCTGGGCCGTGCCGGTGAGGCCGAGCCCGAGCCGGCCCACCATGATGTAGTTGAGCAGGATGTTGAGGAGGGCGCCGCCGCTCACCAGTACCATGGCGAGGCGAGGACGGCCGTCGTTGCGAAGCAGGTAGGGCACCGCCAGGTTGCTGGCGAGCAGCAGGGTGCCACCGCCAATCCAGGTGAGGTAGTCGCTGGCCTGCTGCCAGGTGTCGGTGCCGGGGGCCATTCCCAGGGCCTGCAGGATATCGGTGTGCCAGTGGTGCAGCAGCAGCGGCGCTACCGTGCCCAGGATCAGCAGCAGCCAGAGGGCGCTGACCAGAGCCTGGCGGGCCAGAGCGAGGTTCCTGGCGCCCTGCTGGAAGGAGATGGCGGTGGCGGCCCCCATGGCGATCATGGCGGCGAGGCCGATGAGCACCATGATGACCGGATAGACCAGGTTGATACCGGCAAGGCCGGCGGCCCCCACGTAGTGGCCGACGAAGATGCCGTCCACCAGGTAGTAGGCGCCGGAGACCAGCATGGCCATGACGGAGGGGAGGGCATAGCCCCAGAAACGGCGGGCCATGGCCCGTTGACGCAGGCGGAAGTAGGCGGACATATCTGTACTCGGGAAAAGGGCCGGGATCGAGCAGACAGTCTAGTTTCTTATGGTTTAATTGATAATCAGGCTTTCATTTGATGGATTGCTGAATAAATTTCATCAATCAACGGATCCTGTGATACTCCTTCAGCATGTCGATCAGGGCTCGCAGCCCTTGCCCCAGCTGGTGCCGGCCCGGATAGAAGAGGTTGAACCCGGCAAAGCTGGGGCTCCAGTCATCCAACACGCTCACCAGCCGCCCCGATGCCAGGGCGTCGAACACCTCCCCTTCATGGCAGTAGGCGAGCCCGAGCCCCGCCTCGGCCGCCCCCAGGTAGAGCGCGGGCGTGCTGGTGGTGAGCGGGCCCGTCACTTCGATCTCAAGCAGCTCCCCCTCGGCGGCAAAGGCCCAGCGATAGTGGTGATGGGGCGTGAGCCGATAACCGATGCAGTCGTGCTGGCGCAGATCCGAGGGGTAGCGAGGGGTGCCACGCCGTGCCAGATAGTCGGGGGAGCCCACCACCAGATAGCGCTGCTGCGGGCCCAGGGGAACCGAGATCATCTCCTGGGGCAGCAGGTCGCCATAGAAGAGGGCGGCGTCGTAGCCATCCTCGATGAGGCGGGGCATCAGCTCCAGCTCCTCCACCTCCACCTGCATGCGCGGGTAGCGCACCAGATAGTCGATGAGCACCGGGGCCAGCACTTCCTGGATGGCGGCTCGGGGGGCACAGAGCCTGAGCCTGCCCACGGGTTCGCCCGCGTGGCGCGTCAGCTCCGCCAGCGCCGCCTCCAGTTGCCCCAGGGTTGGCAGCACCTGGGCCAGCAGCCGTTCGCCCGCCTCGGTCGGCACCACGGCCCGTGTGCTGCGATTGAGCAGCCTGACGGCCAGGCGACTCTCCAGCCCTTTGAGGGCATGACTCAGGGCCGAGGCGGAGACCCCGAGCTCGAGGGCGGCCTTGCTGAAACTGCGGTGACGGGCGACGGCGGCAAACACGGCCAGCTCGGCGAGATCGGTGCGGGAGAGGGTCATGGTCGGTACGCAGAAAAGGGGCGGACACAAAGGGTACGCCATGGGGCGACGGGAGACAATCGGGGGGCGATGAGGGGTTTGTGACAAAATTGTTGCGCGTTTCAAGGGTGAGGTGGATCACATCAAAAAGTTTATATGTTAAAAAAAAATCGCAATATGGCGATTGAAGTGTGATCTGAAGCGACGGAAAGGCGATTCCAATCAAACTTTGGTTGATTAATTCAAAAAAACGCTGTGATTAATAGGGCCTTTTAACTAGAGTCATCTCATCGGATGAGGTGAGCGTTATCCCGTTGTTAACGAGCGAGCACGATCCCCTCTGTATTACGACTCCCCGCCCGTGTTTGTTGCAATCAGGTTGCCACAGGGAGTGGTGGCCGGATGGCCGGGGCGGAGGAACAAACAGGACGAATAGCTGGAGTTCCAGGGAAAGGAACCGGGCCCAGGCCCACTGACAAGTTAAGATCCCACTTTCCTTGATGACAGGAACACCCCTATGTCTGACATGAACATTGCAGTTGAAGGCAGCTTGAGCAAAGCCTCCTCCCGTGGCATCAACAAGGCCGACGTGGTCTGGATGCTGGGTCTGTACGGTACCGCCATCGGCGCCGGTGTCCTCTTCCTGCCGATCAATGCCGGTGTCGGTGGCCTGTGGCCGCTGGTCGCCATGCTGATCCTGGCCCTGCCGCTGACCTTCTTCGCCCACCGTGGCCTGACCCGCTTCGTGCTGTCCGGCTCCACCCGTGACGGCGACATCACCGAGGTGGTGGAAGAGCACTTCGGCAAGACCGCAGGCAAGTTCATCACCCTGCTCTACTTCTTCGCCATCTACCCCATCCTGCTGATGTACTCCGTGGCCATCACCAACACCGTCGAGAGCCTGATGGTGCACCAGCTGGGCATGACGGCACCTCCCCGTGCCATCCTCTCCCTGGTGCTGATCCTGGGTCTGATGGCGATCGTTCGCCTGGGCGGCCAGGTCATCGTCAAGGCGATGAGCGTGCTGGTCTTCCCGTTCGTGGTCACCCTGATGGGCCTGGCGGTCTACCTGATCCCGCACTGGAACGGTGCCATCATCACCGAAGCCCCTGCGCTGGGTGAGGCCTTCAACGGCGACTTCATCAAGACCCTGTGGCTGGCCATCCCGGTGATGGTGTTCTCCTTCAACCACTCCCCGATCATCTCCTCCTTCGCGGTGGACAACAAAGGCCGCTACGGCGCCAACGCCGAGAAGAAGTGCAGCAACATCCTGCTGGGCGCCCACGTCATGATGGTGATGACGGTGATGTTCTTCGTGTTCAGCTGCGTGCTGAGCCTCTCCCCGGCTGACCTGGCGGCGGCCAAGGAGCAGAACATCTCCATCCTCTCCTACCTGGCCAACCACTTCGACAACCCGGTGATCGCCACCGTGGCACCGCTCATCGCCATGGTTGCCATCAGCAAGTCCTTCCTGGGTCACTACCTGGGTGCGCAAGAGGGCATGAACGGCCTGATGGCCAAGTCCCTGCGCGAGAAGGGCAAGAACGTCGACGTCAAGCAGCTGAACAAGGTGACCGCGGTCTTCATGATCCTGACCACCTGGGCCGTGGCCACCATCAACCCGAGCATCCTCGGCATGATTGAAGATCTGGGCGGCCCCATCATCGCCATGCTGCTCTTCCTGATGCCGATGTACGCCATCGCCAAGGTGCCGGCCATGCGCAAATATGCCGGCAACCTCAGCAACGGCTTCGTCACCCTCATCGGCCTCATCGCCATGTCCGGTATCATCTACAAGCTGATTGCCTGATGACAGCGTTCATCCCTGTGAGAAAGCCGCCCCCCGGGGCGGTTTTTTTATGGTTCTTCGCGGGATCTTGGGGAAGTGGAAGTTGACAGACAGGGTGCTGGTAAACTGGCTGTCTCCAAACACACCACCACCATCACCCTGCTGTCGCCGTGCATCATATTGATATTGCCTCCTTCTGGCCAGGTTATA